>JBPCMC010000151.1:0-3929 GCA_051002645.1 Thermomicrobiales bacterium | reverse complement strand
CCCCGGCCTGTGCCGCATCGGGCCGCTCGCGTACGGCGCGGTACGGCGGCGGGGAGGGCGGTTCGAGCACCGCCCCTACGGATGGTGCCGGGGGAGGGGCTCCCAGGTCGGTCGTCTCCTCTTCGTCGTCGAAGAGGCTCGGCGTCTTCGCGTCGGCGTCCTCATCCGAGACGCGGGCATCGAGCGAGGCGGCGTCCTGCGTGCCGATGGGGAGGGGGAGACCCTGCTCGATGGCGTGCAGATAGACGTAGTTGCGCAGGATGTGCCGCTCGATGGACTGCACGAAGGCCGCGCCGCCGCTCTCCAGCCGCTTGAAGAGGTTGGTGCGACAGAACCCCATCAGCCGCTTGCCGGCGAACGAGAGGTTTTTCAATGCCTCCGTCTCGCGCGGCGTCGGCGGCCGTTCCGGTCGGGGCGCGATGTAGTTGCCCAGGCCGTAGCGCGGCAGCGAGAGCGCATTGATCGTCTCCTCGACCGGCGCGGAGAAGAGGCGGGCGTACTGGTCGGTCGGGTCCGCCTCCTCGATCGGGTAGGCGATCGTGCGCGCGACGCGGTCGGGGAAGTACGAGCGCGTGCCGTCCGCGAGCGGCAGATACTTACGGTGCGTGATCGGGTCCGCCTGCGCGTAGTTGTCCCGGATGAAGCCGCGCGTGCGGCGGACGAGGTAGAGGCGCATCAGGTCGCGCCAGTCGTCCGGGTACTCGCTCTTCTCGAAGGCGGCGAGTGAGCGCACCGGGCATTGGTGCCGCCGCACGAACTCCGTCTCGCCCAGCGCGTCGAGGATGCGCTCCGGGCGGATGCCGAGGTCCTTATGCTCGGGCACGAAGAGGCGCAGTTGCGCGGAGAGGTCGAGATAGGTCTTGTTGTACGGCGTCGCGGAGAGCAGGATGCAGTTGCTCTCGTTCGTCGTGATGTATTCCTGGATCGCCTTGTACCGCTTCCCCTCGCGGTTGCGCAGGTTCTGGCTCTCGTCGATCAGCACAATCGGGAAGCGCCGCAACTCGGGCAACTCGGCGGCGACGGTCGTCAGCGACTTGACGCGCGCCGAGGGGACGTAGCGGTCGACGTAGTCCTGCCACATCGGCACGAGGTTCTTTGGGCAGATAATCAAGGTGCGCTGATCGTCGTTCTCGTCGAACATCCGCGCCAGCGTCGTCGCCATCAGCGTCTTGCCGAGGCCGACCACGTCGCCGATCAGTACGCCGCCCCGCTTCTTGACGTGATGCGCCGCGATCTTCACTGCCGCTTTCTGATAGTCGAAGAGTCGCCGATCGAGTTCGGGTGGGATGCCGAACTCCGCCAGCCCCGCTCGCGCCTCCTGCGCGAGGTGATACGCCATCTTCAGATAGATATGGTACGGCGGCGGGTCCTGCGGGCGCGCCCAACTCTCGTCGATGATCGCCGCCAGTTCATCGGAGATGTCGAGCGAGAGCCGGTCGTCCCAGCGACTGTCGAACCAGTGCTGCAATTTCTCGCAGGCGTCATGGTCGAGCACATCGACATTCAACTCGCCCTGCCTCGCCAGCCCCGCGAAGGTGAGGTTGCTGCTGCCGACGAATCCGGTGATCGGGTTGTTCGGGTCGGTGCGGTGGGCGAGGTAGAGCTTCGCGTGCAGCGGGTAGCGCAGGAAAAGGCGGACGACGACCTTCTTCGCCCGCAGTTGCGCGCTGAGCCGCCGCAGCCCCGCCTCGTCGGCGTTTGTCGGCGCGCCGAGGGTCAGTTGCTCGCGGAACTCGTTGGCGATGCGCGTCTTCAGGCGGCTCGCCGTCTGATTGTCGACCTCGCCCGGATCGGGGAGCAGGCTGAACGCCTCCCGCAACTCCTCCTGCGGCACGCGCTGCATGCCGACGAGCAGGCGGCAGCACGCGCCCTCGCCGCCCGCCCAGGCGTCGATCACCGCGTCGATGCACCGCCAGCCGCGCAGGTTGAAGTAGCCGACGCAGAAGTCGGCCCGCTCCGAGACGTTCAGCGTGCTCCGCAACGCAGGCAGCAATCCCTCGTCGATGTTGTCAAAGATTCGTGGCACTCGGCATCTTCCCCAACCGCTCGCGGTCTCGATCTCCGTTCCCAACGGGCTGCTTGCACCGGAAGGCTATCGTACCATGCGTCGCCGGTTTCCGACGGCAGCGGCCTCGGGACCGGACGGATTTGGCGGTCCGTAGGGGCGATGCTCGAAGTTCGAATCGCCCTCCCCGGCCTGTCGGCGTCCGTCGCCATCCGTCAAGGCATCGGCACGGCAACGATGGGCGATTCGAGCATCGCCCCTACGAGACGGACAGGCGCCGTAACTGAGCTATAGGTTCTCGCCTTGGCGCGCGTTTATGTCCCGATGTCAGACGTCGCCCTTGACGGAACGTAGCGCGTATGCACAATTCGTCTGGGTGCATCAACAGTCATCTGCTGAGAAAGGTCGAACAGGTTATGCTCGCCCCGGCCATCGCGCGCGCCCGCGTCTCGCTCATGCTCGTCTTCGCCCTTACCTTCCTGCTCGTCCTCCCCGCCATCCCGACGCTCTCCGCGTCGCTCGACGTGGAAGCGGAACTGAAGGTCGTCAAGTCTGCCTACGACAACCTGCGCCGGAATCTCTATACCGACCCGGATACGATCGCGCTGCTGACGAGCGCGCAGACCGAGGCGCAAAAGGCGCTCGATCAGTCGTTGCCGCTCGACGCGCTCGACGGCAAGAACGCGGCCGATCAATGGGAAGTCTTCGCGCAGAATGTCCGCGCGCTGGCGATCATGACGAACGTCTCCACGCTCGCCCCCGGCGACCTGGCGCACCGGCTCGTCACTGCCATGACCAAGACGATCAATGATCTGCATACCTACTTCATCCCGGCGAAGCAAGCGGACGTCGAACGGCGGGCCCAGAATGGCGATTCGAGCATCGTCAACTTCGGCTTCACCTCAATGAACATCAACAACGGCCTCTACGCCCTCGGCGTCGTGCCGCACAGCCCAATTGATGAGGCGGGGCTGCGCTACGGCGATCACGTCCTCTCCATCGATGGGCAGGCGTTGAACCCGAGTACCCGCGCGACATTGCTCGGCAACCCGCAGGAAGGTCAGACGTACACAATCACCGTTCAGCACGCCGGCGACGCGGGCCCCACCGACCTGACCGTGCATATCCACCGCTACGTCCAGGCCTCGCTCATCTGGCGCGTGCTGGATGGGCATATCGGCTACATCCAAACCTTCGAGTTCTACGATACGATCCCGCAGGAGTTGGACAGCGCCCTCGCGGACCTCCATGCGCAGCATGTGGACAGCCTGATTCTCGACTTGCGCGGCAACCGTGGCGGCATCAATGTCGATCGCGTGATGGGCCGCTTCTTGACGAATGACACCGAACTGGGCAGCTCGAAGGGGCGTCGTGTGCAGGCGCGCAAGTACGCGCGCTCGGACGGTAAGGCGACCGAGACCCTGCCGGTCACCGTCCTCGTCGATGATGCGAGCGGCTCCGCCAGCGAGATCGCCGCGCTCGCCTTCGAGGAGGATACGACCGCGACCGTGATCGGCACAAAAACGGCCGGCGCGGTGGGCAGCACGCAGCGTTTCGAGCTCGGCGACGGCAGCCTCCTGTCGATCACCGTCGCCGTCTACGTCTCCGCGAAGGGCGCCTCCCTCAACGGCATCGGTGTCACGCCGACTATCACTGTGAACCGCACCAATGACGACGTCCTCGCCGCCCGCGACCCGCAACTCGCCGCCGCGATCACTGACGCGAACGCCAAAGCAAATCCGACAAATTACCTCCCCTTTCTCGCTGCCTAAAGCGATTATTGTATTGGTGGCGGCGGCCTTGAGCCCACTGCGGTTCAGTTTGCAATGATCAGCGGTGCGAATGCCTGCGTAGGGGGGGGGGGGGGGGGAGGAGGGCGGGGCGCGGCCCAACCCACCCCGCCGCACAGCAAGGCCAAAAAAAG
>JBPCMC010000150.1:0-8060 GCA_051002645.1 Thermomicrobiales bacterium | reverse complement strand
CCTCGTAGGTTGCCCTCCCTCGATGCCTTGGTCGCCGGGGAGGGCACCCACGAGGGGTGCCCCTACGCATTCGCACCACTGAACCGTATTGGGCGAAAGCCCGCCGCCACTATCCTTCTCATGACGCAGTGTTACTGCAATACGCGTTAGGAGAGGGCACGCCTGGCCGGGGAGTGGCCGACGAGGACGACAGGGCAGATGAACTCATCGGTGCGCTCGTGACCAATTCGGGGCCGCTGGTCGTTGCCCCGCAGAGCGAGTAGAATCACTGACTACTGACTACTTGCTACTTGCTACTGGGAGCGACAATGCCCGAAGATGACGCATCCTCCGCCAATGGCGCGCACCCAACGAGCGCGCTGACGCAGCAACAGTTCACCTTTCTCAGCGAATTGCGCTCCTATGTCCGCGAGGAGGCGGGATGGATCCGCACGCTGACGGACGCGATCCAGCGCGGCGTGGCGGGCGAGGAGACGGCGACGGAGGTGGGGAGAGCGGTCGCGGACGTCAGCGCTCCCTACCGCGCGGAAATGGCCCGTGTGCGCGGCCTCGAATCGCCCGAGGGGTGCGAGTCGGTCAGTCAGTCGCTGCTCGAAGAAACGGACACGGCGGAGGAGTATCTCTCCGCGCTCGCTCGCTGGACGGCGGCAGGCCAGGTCGGTATCTCGCTCCTGCGCGATAACGCCGGCGAAGAAGTGCATGAGGCGCTGCAACGCTTCCTCACCGCCCGCGACGCCTTCGAGCAAGCCTACACCGAGGCCGCCCGGCTCCTCGAATAAACGAAAAGTAACAAGTCGAAAGTAACAAGAATCGAATGGGACGTTCGTTCTCTACTTGTTACTTTGTACTTGCTACTTGCTCCTCGTCAGCCGATCAGTTCCAGGGCCACGAGCGGGATCAGGCGAGTGGTCTTCTGCTGATGCTCGGCGAGAAATGGCATCTGCTCCGCCAGCCGGTTCCACAATTGCTCGCGCTCCTCCCCTTCGATGACCATCGCGCGCACAGGGAATCGCTCGGCGCCCACCTCGACTATCGCTTCGGGATGAGCGACAAGATTGTGATACCAGTCGGGATGGTTGGGCGCACCGTTATAGGAGGCGATGATGATAATGCGATCTTCATCGGGCGGATAGCCCAATGGAATCGTGCGGGGCTTTCCGCTCCTGGCGCCGGTGGTGGTCAGCAGCAGTAAGTGGCCATCGGCGAACGGGCCACCGACTTTGCCGCCATTGGCCCGGAACTCCGTGATGATCTGCTGATTGAAGTCATTGGTATTGCTGCTCATCGGTCCTCCTGATGGTAACACGTGGTGGCACACCAGCCGAACGATTGATCGTATCGTACGCTCCCACCCGGCGCGGATCGCCAGTCGTTCGGCTGATTCACGACCAGACCTGTTGAGGGGCATCACGCCGTCCATATGAACGGCGTACGCGCTCCTTGATCGGCGTCGGCTGCGGACTGCTAGCGGCGGGGCCGGCCAGCGGCGCGGGCGAGGGCGAGCAGGACGATCGCGCCGAGGGTGGCGACGGCGACGGAGTCCCAGAACCCGGTGCGATCCTCGACACCGAGGAGGCTGAAAAGGAAACCGCCAATCGCCGCGCCGAGCAGACCGACGACGATGTTCCCAAAGCAGCCGAATCCCCGCGCGCGGGTGAGTAGACCGGCCAGCCACCCCGCCAGCAGCCCCACGACAATCCACGCGATGATCCCACCGGGTTGCAGGTCGATGGAGAGTAGGACTGAGGACTGCGGGTGCCCTATGGGCGGCATGAGGACTGAGGTCGGCACGGTCATGCTCCTGTGACGCGGCGGGAACGGAGAAACGGGCCGGGACCGATCAGGGCGAGGATGAGGAAGGGGAGACCGAGCAGGTTGCGCACGGTCGGGCGTGCGCTCTCGGGCGCGAAGCGGGCGAGGTAGATGACCGGCACCGCGCACGCGCACATCAGCACCCCGAATCCGAACCGCGCGCGCACCGCCCGGCGATCCCGTGCGACGCCGTAGAGCGCCGCCGCGACGAGCAACGCGACCGCCGCCACCGTGCCGAAGAAGACGTACCCGCTCGGCTTCGTGATGTGGATGAGCAGCAGATGCGCGATCCCGAAGACCGCGACGAAACCGCAGAGGGAAGTAGCGAGTAACGAGTAGCGAGTAACGAGGGGCTGCCCATCAGGCATCCCTGCTGCTGGTGTCATGTGTTGTGCAGCATCGAATTTCGTCTCGATCATAGTCTGTTTCCCCTCTCGTTACTCGTTACTCCGCGTCATCTCTCGTCACTTCACGGGCGGTCGAATCGATGATGGTCGGTGGGAAGTGGGTCGGCGGCGGTTCCGGCGGGGCGTTGCGGCGCAAGAGGCGGTCGATGGCCTGACCGATGGCGAGGACGAGCAGCGCGCCCATCAGGGAGATGGCGAAGGCCACGGCGATGTTCAACGTGCCGCTGTAGAACCGACCAACAATGAAGTTGCCGACAATCGCGCCGATACCGCCAATCAACAGATTACCGAAACAGCCGAAGCCGAAACACCCCGCCCCCTGCGGCCGCATGATGAAGGCCGCCGCCAACCCGGACGCGAAGGCGAGGATGAGCCAGGTCGCCCAGTCCGCGCCCCCGAAGGTGACGGCGCCCAGTGTCTGCATCAGCGAGAATGGCACGGGGCCTGCTGCACCGACACAAACGTGACCGCTGCGGCGCCCATCAGAGGTCCACGATCCCGGCGACGCCGATCTTCGTGCCCGCATCCGCCGACGTGGCATCGAGGTCGTCTACCGAGGTGGGCTCGGCCTGGAGCATCCCGATCGCCTCTAGATTGCGCCGCACTTGCGCGCGCACGTCGTTCGTTAGCGGCGTGCCGGGCATCCGCACGGTCGCCTTCTCGATCTGGCCGAGGGCGCGCATCGCGTCTTTGATCGCCGCCTGGAAGGTGCCGGGCACCTGCGTGACGGTCGTGACGCGCATCAGGTCGAGGAAGGCACGACGCATCCCCTCGTAATCGCCCTTGCGGAATGCCTCGACGCAGCCGACGCCCGGCCCCGGCGCGAAGTTCGCCTCGCCGATCACCGCGCCATCGCCGCCGAGCATCAGCGTATTCAGCAGTTGCTCGCTTGTGCCCGTCAGGATGGAGAAATCGGGCCGGACGCGCTTGAGCGTCTGCACGCGGCTGCGCATCAGCCCGGCGGAATCCACCGAGTCCTTGACGCCGACGATGTTGTCATTCTCCTCGGCGAGTTGCGCGAGGAGGGCCGTGCTGATCGCCGTGCCGGTGAAGACGGGAATATTGTAGACGAGGATCGGCAGGTCCACCGCGTTGGCGACCGCGCCGAAGTGCGCCAGCAATTGCTCGTCGCCCAGGGTCTGGTAGAAGGGTGTGACGACCGCCGCCGCGTCCGCCCCGACGCCCTTGGCATGGCGAGTGAGATCGATCGTCTCGCGCGTATTGACCGCGCCGGTGCCGATGATGACGGGCACGCGCCCCTTGACGTGCTCGACGACCTTCTGCGCGTACTCCTTGCGCTCGGTGGCGGAGAGTTGCGTGAACTCGCCCGTCGTGCCGAGGATGAAGAGGCCGTGAACCCCGGCGGCAATCAGCCAATCGAGGTGGCGCAGCGTCCCGTCCCAGTCGATGCTCATATCATCATTGAAGAGCGTCACCGTCGGGGGGATGATGCCGCTGAAACTGACCATGCTGCCTCCTGCCTGCGCGGGTCGTCCGTCGCCGCGAGTATAACAGAGGCGCGGGGTTTACCCATCCTCTGCCGGACCTCCTCGTCGACCTCGTCGCCGCACACAAGCGGGCCGCGCAAATCTCGCGGGGGTGCTGGCGAAATTACGCCTTGCACCATAGAATGGTGGCAGTGAAGGAGTTTGTCATGGTGACCACGCGCTACCCACATATCGAAATCACCGAAGGCGTGCGCGGCGGCAAGCCCCGTATCGAAGGCACCCGTATCGCCGTAGAAGATGTTGTGCTCCTGCACCGGCGGCTCGGGGAGTCGCTGGAGGTGATCGGCAGCACGTACGATCTCCCATTCGCGGCAGTCTACGCAGCGATGGCATACTACTACGACCATAAGGCGGAGATTGACGCGCGGATTGCGGAAGACGAGGCGTACGTCGAAGCGATGCGGCGCGATAACCCCGGCCCGTTGCAGGAAAAGCTGCGGCGCCTGCGAGGTGAGTGAAGGCATCCGCTTCCACTTGGACGAGAACGTGGATACGACTATCGCGCATGCCCTTCGTCGCGAGGGGATTGATGTGACCACAACGACGGACGCACGGTTGCGTACCCAGCGTGACGAGGCGCAATTCGCCTTCGCGCAGCAGGAAGGGCGCGTTCTGGTGACGCACGATACGGATTTTCTCAAGATCGCGCATCGCACCGCGCATCATGCCGGGGTCGCCTACTGCGCCCCCGGCGCGCGTACCGTAGGTCAGATCGCTGAATTGCTCACCATCATGCACGCAATCCTCTCTCCGGCGGAGATGGCGGATTCTGTCCAGTATTTATAGAGAGATCACGCTGCATGTCGCGCGTCGCGACGAGTTGACAGCCCCGCACATTCTGACGACAATGCGCGACGCGGACAGCGCTCGGACGGTATGGCGCGCGCGATGAGGGGGCACCAGTGACACCAGGCGTCAGCGTGGAATCCAATAACGGGCTGCCACGGCACGCGGACGCGGTTTCGTCCACCAACTTCGTTTTCCCCAACGATACCAACCACCACGGCACGATGTTCGGTGGCCGGGTTCTGCAACTGATGGACCAGACCGGCGCGATTGCTGCCGCCCGCTTCGCGCATACCACCGTCGTCACCGCCGCGATGGAAGCGGTCTCCTTCCAGCACCCCATCCGCGAGGGCATGATTATCGAGACGGTCGCCCGTGTCGTCTACACGGGTCGCACCAGCATGATCGTGCGCATCGATGTCTACGCGGACAACCAACTGACCGGCGAACGGAAGCGCCCGACCACGGGGTACCTGACCATGGTCGCGCTGGATGCTGCGGGCAAGCCCACGCCCGTCCCGCGGCTGCTGATCGAAACGGAGGACGAACGGGCAGACGAGGAAGCGGCGGAACGGGTTCGCCTTGCGGCGAAGCAACGAGTAGCGAGTAGCCAGTAGTCGGTAGCCAGTAGCCGGACTGGGGTTGGAACTCACTGGCTACTGGTTACCGATTACTGGCTACTGATGGAGGAAGCGCATGATTCTGACAGGGATGGGATCGTATCCGCGTGTCGGGGACACGGCGGAGTTGCAGCGGCTGCGGCGGGGCATTCATCGCTTCGACCGCAAGGAGATCGACCGCGAGGACCTGAACGCCATCGCGGACGATGTGACGGCGGAGGTGATCCGCGAGCAGGTGCAGGTCGGGCTTGACTGGGTGACGGATGGCTGCATCCGCTGGGAGGACATGGTCTCGCATGTCGCGAACAAGTTGCCGGGCGTCCATCGCGGCGGCTTGCTACGCTACTTCGACTCGAACACCTACGTCCGCCAGCCCGTCGTGACGGGGGCAATTGGCTGGGAGCAGCCGGTTGTGGCGGCGGAGGCCGCCTTCGCTGTCGCCGAGAGCCCGAAGCCGGTCAAGGCGATCGTCACCGGGCCGTACACGGTGGCAAAGTACTGCGACGATCAGCACTACGGCGCATGGGAGCCGCTCGTCATGGACCTTGCGGCGGCCCTCAACAACGAACTGAAGGCGATTGCCGCGACGGGCGTTACCTGCATCCAGATCGACGAGCCGAGCATCCTGCAGGAGCCGGGCGACTGGGCGCTCTTCGAGCGGGCGATCACCCGCCTGATGAACGGCGTACCGGGCACGACGGCGATTGCGACCTATTTCGGCGACGCGGTGCCGCTCGTCTCGCAACTGCTCGCCCTGCCGTTCAGTATCACCTACTTCGATTGCTCGTACGCGCCGCTGGTGGTGGACGCGCTGCGGGGCAAGGTCGAGGGCAAGCAGATCGGGATCAGCGTCGTGGACTCCCGCAACACGAAACTCGAATCGCTCGAAGACGTGCGCGGGAATATCGAGATGGCGCAAGACATTGTGGGGAGTGACACCCTGCACATCACGCCGTCGGCGGGGCTGGAGTTCCTGCCGCGCAAGCGCGCGTACGAGAAGTTGGAGCGGATGCTCGCAGGGGCGGGAGTAGTCAGTAGCCAGTAACCAGACATGGCACGGGCATCACTGGCTACTGACTACTGGCTACTGGCTACTCAGGAGGAACACATGGCACAGCAGATTCTCCAGACAACGAGCGTCGGGAGCTTCCCGAAGCCGGATTACATCACGCGGGCGCGCACCAAGGCGCGGCGCGGCGACATGGAAACGGCGGAACTGACCGAACTCGAGCAGCAGGCGACCCGCGAGGTGATCCAGTTGCAGGAAGACCTCGGCATCGATGTGATCGTCGATGGCGAGATGTATCGCGGCGACATGGCCGAGTATTTCGCGCAGCAG
This sequence comes from Thermomicrobiales bacterium, assembly GCA_051002645.1. Taxonomy (GTDB): domain Bacteria; phylum Chloroflexota; class Chloroflexia; order Thermomicrobiales; family JALYUS01; genus JALYUS01. The sequence goes on along the minus strand of JBPCMC010000150.1, from coordinate 1,588 downwards.
ATGAAGGGGTTCGAGTCCTCGGGCCTCGTGCGGTCGTACGGCAACCGCTACTACCATAAGCCGATCGTCGTGGACGCCATCGAGCGCCCGAACGCGATCACGGTGGAGTGGTGGAAGTACGCGCAGTCCCTCACCAAAAAGCCGGTCAAAGGGATGCTCACCGGGCCGTACACGATGATGGATTGGTCATTCGTGGAGTACTACCCGAACCGCCGCGAATGCACGCTCGCCCTCGCCCGCGCCATCCATGACGAGGTCGTAGACCTCGAAAAGGCGGGCGCGACGATCATCCAGGTGGACGAGCCCGCCCTCTCCGCCCGCACCGACGAAGTCGAACTTGCCATCGAGGCGATGGGCATCGTCACGCAGGGCGTCACGGCGAAGATTGTCACGCATATCTGCTACGGCACCTTCGACAAAATTTACCCCCGGATGCTCGATCTCCCGCTCGACCAGATCGACCTCGAGTTCGCCAACAGCCACTACCGCCTCTTGGAGCACTTCGAGAAGAACCCCTTCACGAAGGAAGTCGGCTACGGCGTGGTGGATATCCACTCGCATCGCATCGAGAGCGTCGATGAGATCGTTGCGGGCATCAAGAAGGGCCTCGAATACATCCCCGCCGAGAAGATGTACGTCGACCCGGACTGCGGCCTGAAAACGCGCACCTGGGAAGAATCCAAGGCAAAGCTCGCCAACATCGTCGAGGCGGTCAAGATCGTCCGCGCCGAACTCGGGCAGCCGAGCGCAAACTGAGATTTTCCTACCCCCAAACCCCCTCCCTGCGAGGGAGGGGGCTTTTGCTCCCCTTCCCCACCGGGGTCTATACACCGGGGAAAGGGCTGGGGGGTTAGGCAAGAATCACCCCGCGATTTTCATTCCCTCATTGCGCGGGTCCGGCGGGCGCAGCGAGGCGCGCAACTTCACCAAGGCGAGGCGTAGCCGCCCCTTGACCGTGCCGAGCGGGACGCCCACATGGTCGGCGATCTCCTGGTGCGTGTAGCCGCCGTAGTAGACGAGATCCACCACCTGCCGCTGTTCCGGCGGCAGGCGCGCCATCGCTTGCCGCCCCCGTTCGGTCTCTAGTACCTGGGCGACGGTCGCACAGGTATCCTCGGGCGAGGGGAGCGGTACGGCGTCCTTGATCTCCGTATCGGCCCGGTTGCGCGTCCGCATACTGCGGATCTGGTCGATGGCGCGGTGATGGACAATCGTCAGGACCCACGTCCGGGCGGACCCGCGCGTGGCATCGTACGCCACTCCTTGACGCCAGATGTTTAGGAACGCCTCCTGCACGACATCCTCGGCAATGCCCCGTTCGCCGAGCAGTCGATAGGCGAAGGCGAAGGCGACGCCGCCATATTGGTCATAAAGTGCCTCGATCGCGCGCGGGTCGCGCGCCGCGCGCCGCTGTGATGTGATCATTGCGTTTCTCCCTGATGTGCATGACGCACATCCCGCGTCCCCACCAATCCCCAATTCGTCTGATGACGAGGGTGACGGCTTTGCGCGCACGCTCGGGCGAGCCTACGCGCGGGGGCGGGTTTAACCGGGAGAAACGGGTGGACGATAGTATCGCTGACGCAGG
>JBPCMC010000149.1:0-9743 GCA_051002645.1 Thermomicrobiales bacterium | reverse complement strand
TCTACGCATCCTCCCGTTGCAGTGACGGGAGTGAACCGGATATGCTTGCGTTCGTCGATACATCGTGGTCGTCGTCTCAGCCGCGCTCGGTCTGCTCTCAGATTTCAGTCGGCGCTGTCCGGTCGAGAACGGTGACGGTATGAGGGGAGGAACTGATGCGTGTCGCAGACACCCAAACGCTCTACGACTACAACTAGTGGGCGACCGACCGTATCCTGCGCACGGCGGCAAACATCACCGATGAGCAGTTCACGACACCGACGCGCTTTCCGTGGGGGAGTCTGCGCGGTACGCTCGTGCATATGCTTGCCGGGGAACGCTACTGGGTCTATGTCTGGCAGGGGATGCCACCGCGCCCGGATCCGACCCGCGAGGACTATCCCACGCTGGCCACACTCCGCGCGCAATGGCCACACGATGAGGCCGAACTCCGATCCTATCTGGCAACCCTGACGGACGATGATCTGGACCGCCCGCATACCTACACCCTTCGGGATGGCACCGCAGTCACCGCACCGCTCTGGGCACGGATCGTCCACGTCGTCACCCATGGGACGCTGCATCGCGGCGAGGCAGCGCAGATGCTCACCGAGTTCGGGCATTCTCCCGGCGACTTTGACCTGGCCGACTTCCTGGACGAACGCAGGGGGGGAAAGAAAGGAAAGGGGTGGTGGCGGCGGCTTTTATCCTTCTGGTCTTTGTTGCGGCAGGCGAAGCCCCGCCGCCACCCACGAAAACCGCTCTAGTATGTGCTATACTCCTCGTATCCGCCGTATATACGACAGATACGAAAGGGACGAGAAATATGATCGTGCAGAAAATCCGTCGCTCCGGGAACAGTTACATTGTGACGATTCCACGCGAGGAGATGGAGCGGCAGGGGCTGGCTGAGGGCGAAATGGTCGTCATTGAGGTGCGGGCGGCGGAGATCCGTCCAAAACTCACATCACATCTGCGCGCGCTTGCTGAAGAGAGTTGGCAGGAACATGAAACCGCATATCGCAAACTCGCGGAGAAATAGCGGTGACTGCCTACCTCATCGTCGCGGACATCATCGCGCTCCATGAATTCATCATGCACAAGACCGGCTATGTTCCCGCGCCATTGCGCGACGCAGAGGGGCTCGAATCCGCCGCGATGCGCGCGCACACGGCGGCGTACTACGAGCGGGCCGACCTCATCCGGCAAGCGGCGATTTTGGCCGTCGGCATTTCCCAAGCACAAGCCTTTGTCGACGGGAACAAGCGCACCGCACTGATCGCGATGGATGTCTTCCTCCGAGACAATGGCCACGCATGTATTGGCGATGATCTCGTCGTCACCGAACATCTGGAATGCGTTGCGGAAGAGATTGACGACCGCGACGGTGCGATCGATCGCTTCGAGGCATGGCTACGGAACAGGGTGAGGAGTTAATCGTATGATCCTTGAAACGCTTCAGATTGATCCGGCGGCGCTCGAAGCACGGACGGGGTGGGCGATCAAGCCGGAGGGGGCGTGCAAGGGGGATCGCTGCGTCCCGCTGCCCGCGCATGACGACAGGCAAATCGACGCGCGCGTGCTGGCCGAACGGCTCGGCATGCCGCTGATCGCGGATGCGGCGAGCGGCCTGTGGTGCCTCGGACCGGAGGCGGGCGGACGGGCGCTAACGAGCGTGGTCGCGCCCGATTTGACGCTGCCGGACGTGAACGGGCACGCATTTCATCTGCGCTCGTTGCGCGGGAAGAAGGTGCTGCTCGTCGCCTGGGCGTCGTGGTGAGGCTGTCGTCTCGATCTGCCCGTGTGGCAGCAACTGCGCGCCGAACTCGCCCCGTCCGGCCTGGAGATCGTCACCGTCGCGCTCGATCTGGACGTTGACGCCGCGCGCCGATCGATTGCGAAGGCGCAACCGGAGCACCCCTCATTGATCGATCAGGCGCACATCGTGGACGAACTGTTCGGCATCGTCAATGTGCCGAGCGGCGTCTGGATCGACGAAGCGGGCATGATCGTGCGGCCACCCGAGACGGCCTATCCGCGCCGCCCGCCCTACATCGACCGGCCGATCCCGGAGAGAGCGACGCCCGAGCAGGTCGCGCAGATCACGGCGGTCAAGGCGTTGCGGATCGACGCGGAGACATACATCGCCGCCCTGCGGGACTGGGCGCGGCACGGCGCGGCGAGCCGGTACGCACTCGCACCCGACGAAGTCTTGCGCCGCAGCCAGCCGCGCCCGCTGGAAGAAGCAACCGCTGCCGCGCATTTCGAGCTGGGCCAGCATCTCCACCGCCTCGGCCGCACGGAGGACGCTGTCGGGCACTTTCGCGCCGCCCACCGCCTTCAACCGGCCAACTGGACCTATAAGCGGCAGGCGTGGAGCCTCGTCGATCCCGCGCAAGGCCCGAACAGCGTCTACGAGGGCGACTGGCTCACCGATGTCCAGAAAGTCGGGGCCGAGAACTACTATGCGCCGCTCGACATGCAGTAACGAGTAGCGAGTAACGAGAGAGGGACAAGGGCGAATGGCGCGCCGAATACCATCCGGGCGCCGCTCCCCGGTGTATAGCAGCGTGCTATACTGCCGGGCGGGGTAACGCCGACATGACACTGACCAGGACGGGAAATGAACGAGACGACTACCAGCGCGCCAGCGACGGCGTACGACGACATCACGACGAATGTCCTCTCGCTCGGCACGGGCAAGGGCGCGGCGGCGGGTGGGCGTGCCCCGCCCGGCCTGATTCTCGCGGGGCTTTTCCTCAATGACCGCGCCATCTTCCGGCGCGTCGAACGCGGACTGACGCATCTCCCCGCCGACCCGAACCGGGGCGCGGCGGAGATCGTCATCCTGCCCGCCGGCCCCGACCTCGCACGCGTCGCGGCGGGCCTCGCATGGCTGGATGCGGAGAGCGGCAGATGGACGGTCGTGATCGGCGAATCGCTCGCGCCGCGCCCGGATATCGACCTCTGGCTCTCCGAACGCGGCGAGGCGGGCGCGGCGATCACCCTCGACGGCCCGCGCGGTCTTTCTCGCCTCTTTGGGGAGACGTTCACCGCCATCCGCGCCCCGATCACCGAGGCGGCTTCGTTCGACGATCTGCTCGGCGACCCGACCTTGCCCGACGCGCTCCGCGCCCTGCGCGAGGGCATCCGCCGCCGCCGCATCGGTGCGGTCGATGACGCGGAAACCCGCACCGTCATGCCGCAGAGCACAAGCCTGAACGAGCCCGGCTCCGGCCTGATGCCGGACGATCCCGCCGTTGCCCTGCCGCAATTCCGCTTCATCTTCACCGAGGCGGAGGAGTTCAAGCGCGTCCGCGCCGCCCTCGAAGAGCCCGCCCCCGACACGCACGACCTCTACGGCGAAACGCTCATCCTCCCGGTAGGACTGAGGACTGAGGACTCAGGGCTGAGCGGCGAAGAAGACCCAACTCAGTCCTCAGTTCCTGTAGGGATACCCAGTCCTCAGTCCTCCGACAATGAGGTCATCGTGGTGGGCGCGATGGCGTGGCGGCGGGTATCGACAGGATGGACGATTGTGATCGGGCGGGTGCTGACCCGGTCATCGCTGGTAGATCGCTGGCTGGACGATGGCGAGGGCGATCAGCGGACGCGGGTATTGCTGGCGACAGTCAACAAGCGCGGCAGCACGGAGCAGCCCGTCGCCATCGACGTGCTCTGCCGCGTCTCTGACCTGCGCCCGGAGATGCAGGAGGCGAACGACCCATTCGTCCCGTTTGCTCCTGGCCAGGAACCCGTCGTCACCCTCGTCCGCACCGCCGCCTTCGCGCTCAGCGATGAGCAACGAGCAATAAGCAATGAGTAGAAAGCAGGCAGCAGGCAGCGGGCAGCAGGCGGCACATTGTAGGGGCGCATCCTGCCAAAAGGGCACCCGGTGCGCCCTCCCCACTCAGTCCTCAGTCCTTAGTCCTCAGTCCTTGCAGCGCGGAGCGCGACATGCTCTTCCATAGCACGACCGCATTCGAGATCGGTGGGCTGGCCGTCAAGTGGTACGGCCTCTTCATCATGATCGGCGTGATCGCCGCGACACTGCTCGCCTACCGCATCGCGCCGCTCAAGGGCGAGGACCCGGAGCACATCTGGGGCCTGCTGCCCTACCTCGTCGTCTTCGGCATCGTCGGGGCGCGCATCGCCTACGGCGTCGTGCGGCACGACCAGTTCGGCAGCCCGATCGAGCTCATCACGCGCTTCCGCACGGGCGGCATCGCCATTCAGGGCGCGATTGCCGGGGCGTGCATGGCGGGGTGGGTCTATTGCCGCGCCAAAGGCATCCGCTTCCTGCGCTGGGCGGACATCATCGCCCCCGGCCTCTCATTGGCGCAGGGGATCGGCCGCTGGGGGAATTACGCCAACCAGGAGGAGTTCGGCCGCCCGACGAAACTGCCGTGGGGCATCTCGATCTCGCCGGACCGCTTGCAGGCGAAGTGCGAAGCGAGCAACGGGTCGGACTGCTTCGCATCGACGCAGAATTTCCACCCGGCCTTCCTCTATGAATCCATCGCGGACGTCTCTATCGCGCTCGTGCTGCTCGCGCTCTTCACGCGGGTGATGGTGCCGAAGCGGTGGCGGGATGGCGACATCTTCGGCGTTTACGCGATCCTCTACGGCGTGACGCGCCTCTTCACGGAGTCCATCCGGGTGGACCGCGCGCACATCGGGCCGCTGCCGGGCGCGTACTGGGCCTCGCTCCTCTTCATCCTCGCCGGTCTCTTCATGATCCTGCGCAACCGGCGGCTGCCCGCCCCGAATTACGCGTTGCCGACGCCGCCGAGCGACCTCGAAACGACCCGCGCCGCCGTCCCTGCTGCCGCCGTTGCTGTCGCGGACGCCACCCGCCCGTCGGGTCGCTCCACCGATGATGATACCGACGAGGACCCGGCACGACCGGGCATGACCCGCTTCCGCACCGGCTATCGACGCAGCCTCCCCCGTGAGGATGGCGACGTCCCCACCGCACCAGCAAAGCCCGCCAATGTCCGCTCAAGCGACGACGACGAGGACGGGGCGCTGACCTGATCCCGAAAGCCCCTTCCTCTGACCCCTCTCTTGCTACTCTTCCTCTTCCTCATCGAGCCAGAGGTCGGTCTCGATATCGGGCTCGTCGATCAGTTCATCGGCGGCGGAACCGACCCAGAGCAGGGTATGGGCGCCGAAGGCGACGCTGTCGCCGTTGCGGACGCCGAGGCGCGCCAACTGCCTGGAGATACCCGTCCGGTCGAGGACGCGCTGGAGGCGGGAGACGGCCTCCTCATTGTCGAAGTTCGTCATCGCCACGACGCGCTCGATCTGCTTGCCGCGCACCAGGTAGGAGCCGTCGGTGAGACGGGCGGCATGCCACTGGCGCTCTTCGTCCGGCGTGGCGGCGCGCAGGGTGGGGATTTCCTTCGCGGGCGGCGGCAGTTCGGCGAGGATGGCGGCGACGCGGTTGATGATCGGCCGCAGCCCCTCGCCCGTCGCGGCGGAGCAAGGGAAGACCTCGTAGCCTTCGGCTTCCAGCGTGTCGCGCACCATCGGGAAGCGCTCGCGCGCCTCCTCGGTATCCATCTTGTTGAAGGCGACGATCTGCGGGCGGGCGGCGAGGTCCGGCTGATAGGCCAGCAACTCCGCGTTGATCGTGCGGAAGTCGTCCAGCGGGTCGCGCTCTTCCATGCCGGAGCCGTCCAGCACATGGACGAGCACGCGCGTCCGCTCGACATGCCGGAGGAAGTCGTGGCCAAGGCCGCGCCCGGCGGCCGCGCCTTCGATCAGGCCGGGGATGTCCGCGAGGACGAAGACGGGGCCGCGCTCGCCGTCCGGCGCGACGACGCCGAGGTTCGGTTCGAGCGTCGTGAAGGGGTAATCGGCGATCTTCGGCGTTGCCCGCGTCACGGCGGTGAGGAGGGTGGACTTGCCCGCATTCGGGAAGCCGACCAGGCCGGTATCGGCGATCAAGCGGAGCGTGAGGGTGATCCAGCGCATCTCGCCCGGCTCACCGAGTTCCGCCATCCGGGGGGCCTGGTGCGTGCTCGTCATATAGTGCGTGTTCCCGAGACCGCCCCGCCCTCCTTGGGCGACAATCGCCTCCTCGCCCGGCTCGGTGAGGTCGGCCATCAGCGCGCCCGTCTCGGCGTCCCGTACGGTTGTACCCGGCGGCACGGCGACCCGCTTCTCCGCGCCGCGCGCCCCTTTGCGTCGCTTCGACGCTCCCTGCACGCCGGGGCGGGCCTTGAAGTGGGAGGCGTACTGGAAAGGGAGGAGCGTATTGAGGTGCGGGTTGACGAAGAGGATGACATCGCCGCCGCGCCCTCCGTCGCCGCCGTCCGGCCCGCCGCGCGGCTCGAACTTCTCCCGCCGGAACGCCGCCGAGCCGTTCCCCCCTTTGCCCGCTTCCACATAAATCTTTGCCCGGTCGACCAACATACCCGTATCGCTCCTTCACCGCTGCCCACATTTGGCAGCCTCCCATGGTACCACGCGGGCAGCACGGCGGCGAACGGGGAATTTTCCCACCCCCCGGCCCCCTCTCGTACGGAGCCATCGCCCATAGACCGAGGAATAGAGAGGTGTGAACAGCGATAGAGAGGGGGATGGTAGGGGCGCATAGCATGCGCCCTCCGGATTAGGCAGAGGGATGAAAAAGAGGCCACGGCATTGCATAAGTCACCCCTTCCCCGGTGGGGAAGGGGCCGGGGGTTAGGGATTCTAGGGCAGCAGCGCCGTCAGCGCGTCGAGCAGGCGGTCAACGTCCTCCGGGCGGTTGTATGCCTGGATCGAGACGCGCAGGGACGCGCGATCGCTGCGGGATGAGACGGGAATCTCGACCTGATAGTCGTCCCAGAGGCGTTCTTTGAGGCGCGCGCCATCGACGGGCGGCAGGGGGCAGGTACACATCTGCACCCACCACTCCGCCGAATCGGGCGCGATCTGCGGCAGGCCGGTCAGGGCGGCGATGCGCTCGCGGGCCTCGCGCGCCAGGAGGTGGCAGGCGGCGCGCACGCGCGGCCAGTCGTGCGCCCGCTGGAATTCGATGGCCACCGGCACGCTCAGATAAGCCGACGGATCGTGCGTCCCCGTCCGCTCGTAGTGGTCGAGGAACAGGGACGGGCCGGGCACGTCCGCCTCGTAGCCCCAACTGACGATGAAGGGGGAGAGCATCTCCTGGCGCTCCGGGCGGGCGAAGAGGAAGCCCGATCCCTTCGGGGCGCAGAGCCACTTGTGGCAGTTGCCGCCGTAGAAGTCCGCGCCGAGCGTATCCAGATCGAGGTCGATCTGCCCCGGTGCATGGGCGCCGTCGATGACGGTCAGGATGCCCGCCGCCCGCGCGCGCCGGCAGACCTCAGCGACGGGGAGGACGAGCGCGGTGCCGGAAGTGATATGGCTGATCGAGATGACGCGCGTCCGCTCGGTGACGCCCGCCCAGAGTTGCTCGACAAACGCCTCGGCAGTCGTCACGGGCAGAGCGATCGGCTGATTGATGTAGCGAGCGCCGCGCTGGCCGCAGTAGTAGCGCCAGGTGCGATCGACCGCGCCGTATTCGAGATCCGTCGCGAGCACTTCGTCACCGGGTTGGAGGTCGAGGGAGCGCACGACCGCATTGATCGCCCAGGTGACATTGGGCGCGAAGATGAGATTATCGGCGGCGGTGCCGAGGAAATCGCCGAGCGCGGCGCGCGCCTCGGCCATCAGCCCGCGCATCCGGCGGCTGATGAACTCGACGGGCTGGCGCTCCAACTCGCGCTGCCACGACTGATACGCCTCGAAGACCGGGCGCGGGCACGCGCCGTAGCTGCCGTGATTGAGGAAGGCAATGTCCCGGCGGACGAGAAACTGCTCGCCAAGCGCCGCCAGTTCGGTCGGGGATGCAACGGATACCACCACAGTCCACTCCTCCTCCGGCTGCCCGGATCGTCTTCGGCAGAGATTGCGCGACAGGGTACGAGCAACCACCGGGAATGAACCGCCAAGACGCCAAGGACGCCAAGAAACGCGGAGAAGGAAGTCGTTTTTCTCTATTCCCTCTTGGCGTCCTTGGCGGCTTGGCGGTTTTGAAGCTTCTAGCCCTTCCGCAGCTTCGCTACATCCTTCGTGATGTAGAGGCCGCTCGGCACGCTGTCCGCCGTCGTATAGCCGGGCCAGTGCAGGCTCTTGTTGCCGCTCTTGTCCGCTTGCAGGGCGGGGCCCGTGACATAGGGTTTGATCAGTTGCACCGGCGTCTCATGGTAGATGAAGACCCCCGGCACGTCCGAGACGAGGACGCGCTCGGCGTCTTGGAACATCTTGATGCGCTGGTCGGTCGGGCCGAGGAAGGAGGCCGCCGTCTTCACCTTCGTATCGAAGTCCTTGTTCACCCACGAGTGGCGACCACCGGAGAGCCAGACGCTAAGCATGTTGAACGGGTCGAGGAAGTCCATGCCATAGGAGACGAAGCCGAAGGGAATCTTCGTCGGCTTGGCTGTCAGGCTGTCCGTGAAGAGCTTCGTGTCCTTGTTCGAGACCTCCACGTCGATATTGAGGTTCTGCTTGATCGACGCGGCAATCGCGCTGGTGACCGCCTGATTGAGCGGAATTTCGTTACGCAGCCACATCGTCTGCTTCGGGAAGTTCTTGCCGTCCGGGAAACCAGCGTCGGAGAGCAACTGCTTCGCCATCGCCACATCGAACTTCTGGATATCCTGCACCGCCTCCCGCTGGGAACCGGGGAAGCCGGGAGCGAGCCATGAGTAGGCGGGCGTCCCGGAGGGGCCGAGGATGCTCTTCTGGATCGCGTCGCGGTCGACGATGTGGCTGAACGCCTGCCGCACCTTCAGGTTATCGAAGGGCGGCGTGTTGATATCGAAGAAGAGGTAGTAGGTGCGGAAGTCCCCGTTCGACGAGAAGATCTGCTTGGAAAGGTCTGGGTCGCCCTGCGCGATCTTCAGTTCGGCGGGGGCGGGCTTCTCCATGTAGTCGATCTCGTTGTTCTGATAGGCCGTGAAGTAGGTCTTCAGGTCGGCAACCTTCTGGATGATCTTCGTGTAGGCGGGTGTCAGTTTGCCCTTGTAGGTCGGGTTGCGCTCGTAGACGATCTGCTGATCCTTCTGCCAGAGTTTGAGGATGAACGGGCCGGACGAGACTGCCGTCTCCGGTTTGGCGTTATAGAGCGGCCCGCTCTTCGCCAGCGCCGCCTTCGAGAGCGGCCAGGAGTAGACGAGCATCGCCGGGAGATACGGGGCGGGCACCTGCGTCTGGAAGAGCAGGGTGTTAGCGTCAGCGCCCTGCTTCACGCCGATCTGATCGAGCGGCACCTTGCCGGCAATCGCGTCGTCCCAGTTGTTGATGATGCCCTGGAAGAACCAGGTGAAATCCCAGGCGTGCTTGGGGTCAGCGCCGTACTGGAAGGTCGCCACCCAGTCGGCCGCCGTGACGGGGTTGCCGTCGCTCCAGACCAACCCCTTGGCAATCTGGAATGTCCACGTCTTCCCGTCGTCGCTCGCCTTCCAGGATTCCGCCGCGCCCGGCGTGAGTTCATAGTCGTTGTTGAGGCGGACGAGTGGCTCGCTGAAGAGGTCCGCGATGGCGGGCCGGGCATAGACGGCCTCGTAGAAGTCGATCACCTTTGCTTCGTTCGTCGTGTTGACGATGTAGACCTGCTGATCCGCTGGCGCCGCATCCGCCGGGAGCGCCGCCGACGGACTGGCCGCTGACGAACTGGCCGCTGCTGCGGGGCTGGCCGCCGTTGACCCGGCCGGCGCGGAGCCGCTGGCAGTGGTTGAGACCACGACGGG
>JBPCMC010000148.1:0-5113 GCA_051002645.1 Thermomicrobiales bacterium | reverse complement strand
TTTTTGCTGCGGGGGGGGCGTGTGGGGGGGTGTGGGGGGGGGGGGTGTTGGGGTTGACGAAGTGAAAACGGGAGGCGCAAACCCCCGCCGCCACCACAATGAGCTGCCACCGCAATCAACGATGCGAAGGGTCGTCGTCCCGATCATCGGTCCGCCACCACGGCTGCTCGGGCGGCTTCGGCGGGCGCAGCGACGACGACGGCCACCAATCGGGCACGGCGGTGGCCTCCGACTCTCGGGGCGCCTCCGCAGGAGGCCATGCGAACCGCTCGCGCTCCGGTGAGGGATCGCTCGCCTGCGCATCACCGTAGCCGGGTGGATAGGCCAACTCCTCATCGTCGTTCGCGGTCGGCGCCGGTGTCTCTACCACCGGCAGAGACGGAGCGGTGATGGCAGCGGCGGCAGGCGGCGCGGGGCGCAGACGCGCGCCGCTCGCATAGCCATTGCCGGTGGCGGGCGGCGCCTGGTAGCCGGATGGCCCGACGAAGACAGGCGGCGGCGGCGGCAACTCATAGGGCAGGTTGCCGTAGAGCATTGCCTGGTACAACTGATAGTAGCGGAGCGCGATCTGTTGCTGCGTGAAGAAGCGGAGCACTCGTTGCCGACCGCGCGCGGCGAGTTCGAGACGGCGTACGCGATCCTCCATCAACTCCCAGATGCGCAGCGCCAGCGTCTCCGCGTCGCCCTCCGGCACGATGATCCCGGCGTCGCCGATCACATTGGGAATCTCGCCCGAGTCCGAGCCGATCACCGGCACCTCGCAGGCCATCGCCTCGATTATCACCCGCCCGAACTGTTCCTTCCAGTTCGCCCGCGTCAGCGACGGGACGACGAGCATGTCGATCTTGCTGAGGACATTCGGCACATCGCGCGACGGCACCGAGTTGCGGAAGAAGATGCGATCGCGGATGCCGAGCCGCGCCGCCTGCACCTCCAACTCCGTGCGATAGTAGCCGGTGCCGATAATCTCGAGACGGTACGGCTGGCGCAGCAGGGCGACCGCCTCCAGGAGCACCTGAATCCCCTTCTCCTCCACCAGCCGCCCGATGTAGCCGACGGTCGGTGGGTGGTTCGCGGGGCGCGGCGCGGGCGGGGCGGGCTGGTACAAGACCGGGTCCACACCGAACTGCGGCACGACGATGGCCGGTTTCTGGAACCCCTTCGCGCGGATCACTTCCAGCGCCGCCTGATTAGCCGCGACACCGACGTCCGAACCGGCGTAGACCGAGCGCTCGAAGTATGAGTAGGGCGGCGGCAGGCGTTTGAGGATGTTTTGATAGGTGAAGAAGAGCATCTTCGCGCCGACCCGCTGCCCCGCCTTCATCGCGTGGTAGGTCGCGTAATTGAACGGCTCCTCGTCGATATGGAAGATGTCGGGCCGGATGTCGCGGATGATCTTGCCGATCGCCGGATAGTAGTGATAGTGGAAATGGCCGTTGAAGCGCATTTCCGTGACGACGAGATCGTATCCCTGGGTAAACTGCGGGTCGAACTGCTGCACCCCAACGCGCGGCTCGTGCCACGAGGGTGGGACGATGACGGTCAACTCCACACCGGGCAGGCGGGCCAGTTCCTCGGCCTTCTTCTGATACGCCCCCGTGACCATCGCCTTGGAGAGCAACACGACCTTCATCGGGCAATCTCCATCGGCTGCTCACCGGATACAGCAGAAGCGGCCTGCTCGCGCGTGCGTGCGGCCTGTTGGTAGACGGCATACGTGGCTGTTGCCGTCCGCTCCCAGGTGAAGTGCGCCGCGCGTTCCCGGCCCCGCGTACTGAGGTCCCGCGCGAGATCGGCGTCCGTCAGTATCCGCTGGATGGCGGCACTGAAACCCGCGACATCATCCGGCGCGATGAGCAGTGCGGCATCACCGACGACCTCCGGCGTGCAACTCGCGTCCGCAGCGACAACCGGCGTGCCGCAGGCCATCGCTTCGAGCGGCGTCAGCCCGAACCCTTCGTAGATGCTCGGCGCGACGTAGCAGTCCGCTAGATGGTAGAGCGCGAATTTCTCCGCATCCGTGATCGCGCCTGGGAATATCACTGATTCAGCGATGCCCAGCTCGCGGGCCAGCGGGACGGGATCGGGATAGAGCGCGGCGTTGCCATGCGCGCTACCGCCCACGACCAAGCGAACATCGTCGCCGCACGCTGCACGAACGCGCGCGAAGGCACGCAGGAGGGTGGCGACATTCTTGCGCACATCGAGACCGCCGACATTGAAGACGACCCGTTTGCCATCCAGACCGAAGCGATCGCGCAAAGCGGCGATCAGATCGTCATCCCGCTCGGGGCCGAAGTCGCCGCGCACGGCGAGCGGGATGGCCGTCACCCGGCGCGGGTCAAGGCCAAGCACGCGGATCGCGTCGCGGCGCGAGCAGTCGGAATCGGCGATCACCCGTGCAGCCCGGCGCGTTCCGGCGGAGACGAGGAGCAGATACGCCCGCATCGCCCGCCCGCCCGCGTACGCCGGGAGGAGGAGCGGAATGACATCGTGGACGGTGACGACACAGGGAATCCCCTGACGTAGCGGCGCGGCAAAGTACGGCATATGCAGGACATCGACGCCTGCCTGTCGCGCCGCCCTCCCGACACCCCGCTGCTCCCACCAGACTTTGCGCAGGCGCTCCGCCGCGCAGATGCGTGGGGGCGAGACAACAACCGCGTCGGGCTCGGAGGTGAGCGGCGCCGGTGCAAGGATCGTCAGATCGAGATCGGGTAGCGCGCGCAAGGCGTCGATCAGCGCCGCGCTGTATTGGCCGCTCCCCGTATGAGGCGCCCGGAGCATCGCCCCATCAAATCCGACCCGCACTGTCACATCCGCTCCTTCCGCCCGACAAGGACACGGTCAGAGTGTATCACAGGACGAACGCCCGTTCGTCGCCCCGCCGGGTTGGAATACGCGAGCGAAACGTGACGTTGAAATTCTATGCACCGAGTTGAATTACGGTGTAGACTGCTGCCGACGTTGGATCGCGGCGGCTTTGTAAGTAAAAGGAGCGGAAGCAATGGCACATCCTCTAGCGGTAACGGACGCGACGTTCAAGGAGCAGGTCGAGAATGCGAGCGGGCCCGTGCTCGTCGATTTCTGGGCGCCCTGGTGCGGTCCTTGCCGGATGGTTGCGCCAATCCTCGACCAGATCAGCGACGAACTGGGCGAGAAGATCACCATCGTCAAAGTCAACGTGGACGAGAACCAGATGATTGCCGGCAACCTCGGCATCATGAGCATCCCGACGCTGATGCTCTATAAGGGCGGTAAGCCGGTCGAGACGATCATCGGCTTCCAGCCGAAGAACAAGCTGATGGAGAAGATTCAGGGCCACCTGGATCGCGGTACCGGCCAGCCGGCCGCCGCCACATCAGGCGAAGTGCGTCAATAAGTACCTCGTCGCACACGCAGAAACGCTCCCTGCGTTGGGGGCGTTTCTGCGTGTGTCGCCTTCCCGTTGGTAGCGTAGGCTTTCCAGTCTGCGAGACGCGATAGCGCGATCCACACAGCGTTTTGCAGAATCACCGAGCCGGTGGCGGCGGATTTTAGCCTGCCGCAGCGAGGTTCGGCAGGCTAAGGGGCCGTTTTAAAACGGAGGGGAACGTGAACTACCAAGACACCAAGAACACCAAGAAATCTTCATGGTCTTCTCTTCGTTCCCTTAGAGCGTGTTTGGCGATGTGCATGTACGGGTGGGTGGCCGCCTCTTGGTTCGATCAAAGGGGTATAACGTAGGCCATTTCGGCGAAGATCTGGGGCCACCAACGCTTTATGCCCTCGTGCGCACGCTTCACCAAACACGCCCTCAGAGACGACCTTCCGGCGCATCCGTCGACCAAGGTGTCAGCGGCCGTTGCTGGACCTCGCCGTCGATGCACAGGTCAACCCGCTCGTTGAAGAAGCAGAGCAGATCCTTGATCTTTGGATTCTCGGGAATGGGCTCTGGATAGCTCCACACGATATTGTCAAGCGTCCGGCCGCCAAGGGTGACTGACCAATACTGCGCAATCCCCTTATAGGGACACCGCGATGTGTGCGTCGTCGGCGTCAGCAGATCCGTGCGCACATTTTCGCGCGGGATGTAGTAGCGCGTTGGCAAGTGGGTTTCGAACAGCAGATATGGCCGACGGGTTTCGGCAATCATCTCACCGGCGATCATCACCTGTACGTGTCGCGCGCTGGCAAGCACATCGACGCGCTTGTGAAGATCGCGTGCGTGGACAAACACCTCTTCCTCCTCCTCGTACCACGCGTCCATCCGCTCCCAGGTAAAGGAGATATAGGTGTGGAGCAGCGTGAGCTCGGCCGGAGGACGCTGCACGATCCAAGCGGCACGATCGGCGACGTGATCGGCAATACGAATCGTCTGGTACGCCACGCTGCCATCCAGGTCGCTGGGTGCGCTGGAAGTGAGCGCGTCCATCCGAACGTCCTCCGGGGGAAAGTAATAGCTGGGCAGGTAGCCGGGGAGTTGGCCGGGGCCATATTGGGAGAGCAGGAGGGGATGCTTGCTGTCGGCGATGATGGCGCCACCAAACTTCACGCGGACTCGGCGCGGACTCGGTTCGACGAATGGGTTCGGCATCCTGAAGAAACGATCGTCTTCCCTGCGTGCGATGGTTGTCGATGTCATGAGTTTGCTCCTATCCGAGCCCTAATGAACATCATCGAGAGATGTTGCGCTCCAGCGACTTCTGACCACATCGGGCTGTCCGTGCTGCTACCGTCTCCCCTCCTTTTCCAAAACCAGTCGATGACTCAAATCTATCATCCGGGCTCCCCGCACACAATCCTGTTCGCGCCTGCGCAGCGCGGACGGCACTGTCTCTTCATCGAAATTGCTGGACGACGAAACCGAGACCGTCTCAAAATCGTTCCCTACGGCGTCACTTCGCTGAGAAGCTGCACAACTTGGCTGCGAAGCGGGCATTCAGGAACGCGTATCCCGTCCGTTTCGTCCTCGCATCCCTTCACCAAACACACTCTCAGTGTTCTTTTGTGTCTTAGTGGTTTTGAAATCGGCTCTAAAGCCCGCCGCCACCAATACGATAATCGCTCTATACGGGAAAGAGACGCAGGCTGGGAAGCCCGCGCTACCGATCTTCCACGGGCGTGCGTCGGG
>JBPCMC010000147.1:0-6437 GCA_051002645.1 Thermomicrobiales bacterium | reverse complement strand
GTCGCGCGGAACCGCTGCCTCGATCTGCTCCGCCAGCGCCGCATCCTGCCGATGGATCTGCCGCGCGAGGACGAAGACGAGTTGGACACGATGGCGGCGATCGCCGATAGCGGCCCCTCGCTCGAATCGCTCGCCGAGCGGCATGACCTCCAGCGATTGCTCGCCGAGGCGATTGCCGGGTTGCCGCCGAAGTACCGGGAGGTGGTCGTGCTGCGCTATGAGGGCGACATGACCTTCGGCGAGATCGCCGAGACCCTCGGCATCCCGGAGAACAGTGCGAAGACGCTTTTTCAGCGGGCGAAAGGGATGTTGCGCCTCTCGATGCGCGAATGGGTGCGCGAAGAAGTGTAAGAGATATGTGAAACTTTCCGCCGCCCCGCCGCGTGTACTCTACAGGACAAGCGGGCATAAGGATGGATACCATGGCAGATGAAGGAACGACAATCAATGGAGTGGACGGCATGCCGCCCGATGACCTCGACCGCCTCTTCGCGCGGCTGCAGTCACCGACCCCGCCCGCCGATCTCGTACCACAGATCCTCGCGCGGACGGTCGAGACGGCTCCCGCCTTCGTGGCGGCGCGGCAGCGGCTGCGTACCGCGCTCTGGGCGCTCTACGGCGTCACGCTCGCGCTGGTTCTGGTCTGCGCCATCATGTTCGGCCAGGCGCTTCATGCGACCGGCACACTCGATTACCTGACCTTCGCCATGCAGGAGTCCGACCTCGCGCGGCAATCGCCCGGTCTCTTCTGGAGCGCCTTCGTCGAGCATATGCCGTGGGTGCATCTGATCGCCCTCGTCGGCGCGCTGGCCGCGTGGTCCGCGACAACGGTCGCGCTGCTGCGTCGCCGTGGCACGCCGCCGCCGCCGGCCGGCTATGCGCCGCAGACCGCGACGGGAGTGGCCCGGTGAAGCGTTCATTGCGGCTCCTGCTGATCACCGCGCCGCTCATTGTGCTCCTGCTCGGGGTGCCGGCCGGCGTGGCGTTGGCGCGCCGCTCGCCGCCGAGTGCGCCCGTCGCGGTCTCCCCCGGCGCCGTCGGGACAGCCATTGCGAATGGGACGGCGCGACCGCGCACCGGCACTGGCCCCTTCGTCGGACCGCAACGCCAGTTCGGCCCGCCATTGCCGGTCTCGCAAGCGCGGACGGGCGTCAATGGCACGATTACGCGCATCGCTGGGAATCGCATCATCGTCTACACGCGGGCGAAAAAGGTCGCGTCGATTGTGATCGACCCGACGACGATCCTCCGCTTCCAGGGTAAGAACGTCAAGGCGTCTGATCTGATGCGCGGCGATAACGTGACCGTCCTGGGCCGCCGTGATAGTACCGGGGCCTTCCATGCGGAAGCGATCCGCATCACGCGCCCTGCGCCCTCCGATCCGCCACCGGGCGCCGCGCGCTAAATGCGTCGCGAGAGCGAACGGCGCGGATAACGGTTCACGATACTTTCCGGCGCGTGCCGCCGGAAATTCCCACCCCCTGCCCCCTCCCGATACGGGAGGGGGGTTTCATTACGCCTCCGCGTCGTCGTGACTGGTCTACTCGCTGAGGCGGACGATGCAGCGGAAGCCGAGGTGACAGGTGGAAGAATCGACCGCCTCCCCCTGGCGCGCGGCGGGGCGATAGCGCAGGCAGTAGTTCGGTGCGCAGAGATGCGATCCGCCCTTGATCACCTTGCGCGGGATGTGGGCGTGCGGGTTCGCGAAATCGTCGTGCGGCTTGGCAGGAGCGCAGCAGGGTGAGGGGACATCGTCCATGTGGCGCGGCGCGAACCCGTCCGCCGTCCACTGCCAGACGTTGCCGCCCATGTCGTACAGCCAATACCCATTCGGCGGAAAAGAGCCGGCGGGCACAGTCGCCTCGAAGCCGTCCGTCAACAGATTTTCCCACGGGAAGCGGCCCTGCCAGGTGTTCGCCATCATCCTGCCGCCCGGCGCAAACTCGTCACCCCATGCGTAGATCGCACCATCCAGCCCGCCGCGCGCCGCGAACTCCCATTCCGCCTCAGTCGGGAGCGCCTTGCCCGCCCAGCGTGCATACGCCTCCGCATCCTCGTGGGCGATATGGACGACGGGGTGCTGCGCCTTGCCCGCAATCGACGATCGCGGGCCGTACGGTCGCCGCCAATGCGCGCCGGGGACGTACGCCCACCAGTTGGAGTAGTCACCGAGGTCTACCGGCCCCGCCGTCTTGTGGAAGACGAGCGAACCGGGTAGGAGAAGCGCCGGGTCGGCATCGGGATACGCGGCCGGATCGAGCGGGCGCTCCGCGACGGTGCTGTACCCCGTCGCCGCGACGAAGCGGCGGAACTGTGCGTTTGTGACCGTGTGCGCGTCCATCCAGAAGCCGCCCACCGTCACACGATGGATCGGCGCTTCCTCGGGGTAGAAGCGGTCATCCCCCATCTGGAAGGCGCCGCCGGGTACCCAGACCATCCCCGGATGCGGGGGCGGGCCAGGTGCGTCAGGATGTACCGCCTCGATCATTTCCGTGCTCCCTCCTCCGCCGGGGAGCCTCACCCCCGGCCCCCCTCCTTTGCTTGTCAGCAAAGGAGGGGGGTGACTCGCGTCATGTGCCGTGGCGTACCCCAAACGACGCACCTTCCCCGCATTGCTCCCCCTCTCCTTGGCCCCAAGCAAAGGAGAGAGGGTTGGGGGGATGAGGTTCCCCTTCTCATCGTACCGCAGGTACTGGCTGCTGCTCGGCGGCGCGCATCGCCGCGCCCGCGCCCTTCTGCAACTCCGCGAGCCGCGCAGCCAGTTGATTGAGCAGGGCGGGGTCAGCGTTCCCGGCGGTACTCTGCAACTCATTCGGGTCCTTCGTCAGGTCGTAGAGTTCCCGCTCCTTCGTCACATACTCGATGTACACGTAGTCCTTCGTGCGCAGGCCGTGGAACTCCGGCAAACCAAGTGATGCCTTCCCCGCACCTGTGCCGGAGGATGCGGTGGTCCCAGCGGCACGCGTCGCCTTGGCGTTCCCGCCCTTCCCAGCTGCCGCGCTGCCGCTCGGCGCGCCGGATGTGGCTTGGGCGGTCGTCGCGGCCTGCGCGGTTCCCTGTGTGGCCTTCTTGCCCTTCTTGCCCTTCTTTCCTTTGGCCGTCCCGCTCACGTTGAAGTGCTCGATCAGGAATGCCTGCCGCCACGCATCCGGTGTTCCCCCGGCGAGGAGCGGCGCGAACGAGCGGCCATCGACGAAGTCCGGCACACTCGCGCCGCCCCATTGGGCGAAGGTCGGTGCGAAGTCCACATTGCCGACGATCTGGTCCATCGTCTTCCCCGCCGCGATGCCCGGCCCGCGCACGATGAGCGGCAGGCGGAAGCTCTCCTCGTAGGGAACCTGCTTCCCGCTGGGGTCCCGGTGCTCGCCGAGCATGAAGCCGTTATCCGAGGAGAAGACGATGTATGTATTGTCGAGCCTTCCCGTTGTCCGCAGGGTGTTGATGACATTCTCGACGAGGTCCTCCACGGACTGCATGGTCTGGATCCGCATCCGATATGCTTGGTCGATCTGCGCCTGCCGTTTGTCGTCGAGCAGTGGCAATTTTTGCACCCACTGTGGCTTGTCGCTCACATCCTGCTCGTTGTAGGAGGGCGGGCGGGGCGCTTTCGCGTCCGGGAAGGCGTTCGCGTACTTCGGGCTGGGCGTTGCGGGGCCGTGCGGCGCCTTGGGCGCGATATAGAGGAAGAATGGGGCCGGGTTCCCCGCCGCGCGCATGATGAAGTCCGTCGCCTTGCCGGAGACCACGTCCGTCTGGTAATCCTGCGGGCTTTTGCCGTACTGGACGATCTTGCCGTTCTCATTCAATGCGTAATCGTAATACGCGACGCCGCCCGTCGCGCCGTACCACTCGGTCCATCCGGGCGGGACGTATGTATCCGGCGCCCCACTCTTGGATGCGCCGTAGCCATTGAGGTACTTGCCGATCAGCCCGGTGCGGTAGCCCGCCGCTTGCAACCACGTCGCGACCGTCGAGTTCTCGATGCCGACGACGTGCGCCCGCTCGTAGCCGCCGTTGTCGCCGCCGTTCGTGAGGACCTGCGTGTGGCTCGCGTACTGCCCACGCAGGAAGGTGCTACGCGACGGGCAGCAGAGCGAGACGTTGGCGAAGAAATTCGTGCACGTCGTACCCTGATCCGTCATCAGGGACTTCAACTTCGGCATGGTGGGCAGGGACGCCATGTCGAGGTCGTCCGTGTTGATGAAGATGATGTTCGGGCGACTCCCCGCCGCCGCGCTCGTCACGCTCGCCGGCGCGGCGCTGGCGGCAGCCGGCGTCCCTATGGCCGGTGTCGCCACGGCTACGCTGCCGCTGGCGGTCGTTGGAGAAACCGCTCCCGCCGCCGTGCCCACCGTGGCGGACGCCGCAGGGACGGGCGTGGCCGTGGCGGAGGACGCGCGACTACATGCGTCGAGCGCCGCGACGGCAACCGCTGCTGCGCCGAGTTGCAGCAGCGCGCGCCGCCCGACCCTTCGGGAAAGGTATGGGATGGACTGCTCATTCATGGTCCGATTCTCCTTTCATATAATCCGATGATCCGGTCTATCAGTGGCAGTACAGACCTCGCTGCCAGAACGCCACTCCTTGTTGGAGCACGAGCCGCTTCGTGCTCGCGTTTCAGATGTAAAGCGGTGGTAAATTGGGGGGCGTACCCAGTGGTAGCGTCGGTGTGCCTGCGTCTCTCTGGCAGAGACGCAGGCCGAAGCCCAATAAGGTTCAGAACGCGCGTTGCCATGCGTAGGGGCACCCACGAGGGGTGCCCCATCGGCGTCAATTTAGGGCTCGTTTGCCCACCATGCCTGCATTCGTCCCAGTCTGTCCCGCGCGGCAACGCGGGCTCGTTTCCCGCCAGTCCGGACGTTCCTGGCTCAATGCGTGGCAGTGGTCCATGCACATTCTCTCGCTCCGATGGGGGAATGTCGCCTAAATTGACGCGTATGGGGCACCCACGAGGGGTGCCCCTACAAGTGATGCCAACCGAAACTGAACTGCATTGGGCGAAAGCCCGCCGCCACCATCATTACGCTCTAATGCACGACGACACGCGTGCCGAGCGGGGCCCAGTCGTAGAGCAGTTTCGCGCCGTCCTGCGAGACATTGACGCAGCCGTGGCTCATCACATGGCCGAAGTTTGCGTGCCAGTACGTCCCGTGGATCGCGTAGCCGCCGCCAATGAAGTACATCACCCACGGCACGTCGGGCAGGTTGTAATAATCGTCGTCGCCCGCCTTGCCGTTCGTCATGTCGTCCTTCGTCAACTTCTCGAAGACATTGTAGTCGCCGGGCGGCGTCGGGTGCGTAGCGGTGCCGGTGCTGACGAGCGTCGTGTAGACGCTGGCGTTGCCGATGTGTGCGGTGAGGCGCTGCTGGCCGAGATCAACCTCGATCCACTTCTGGAAGATATTCGGCGTCCATTCGGTGAGGTTGCCCTGGTCGCGCGCGCCCAGGTTCGCCTTGATCGACTGCGCGCTCGTCTTACCCATCAGGCCGATCAGCACGCTTCCGCCGTTGACCTCCGGGTGCCACTCGAAGCGGGCGCGCTCGAAATACTGGACGGCGTAGGAGTTGCCGTCGTCCGCGTTGCGCTCGGTGAACTCCTGCGAGAGCGGGTAGCCATAGATCGGCAGGCCGCCGTTCGCCTGCCAGTAGAGGCGGAAGCCGTTGGCGAGCGTGTGCTGCGTTTCCTGGAAGTACAGCGCGCCATCGTCGTTGAGCTCGTTCTTCGTGCTCGCTGCGACGGCCTGGAAGGGATGGTCACTGCGGTTCCCCGCCAGTTCGCGCCCGAGTTGGCCGAGCAGGACCTCGTACTGCGTCCCGGCATTCTCCGGGTGATATTCCATCCGCACGCGCTCGAAGAACTGCACGGTGATCATCTTGCCCGTGTTGTCCTTAATCGACGTCTCTTCCGTGACGGGGAAGCCGAAGCGCGTCAGCCCGCCGTTGCCTGTCCAGTACTTGAGGAACGCCCCGCCGACCGCGTGATGCGTCTGCGGGTAAAAGAGGACCGTCGGCGCGTTGGGCGCCACATCGGGGATGCCGCCGCTATCCGCCGCCGCGACGGCGATGCCGGCGCTCCCGACAACGCTCAAAAGGCTGATGACAACCGCCACCAGCATGAACCGGCGCAATACACGCATGGACCCGTACCCCTCCTGCATGACCCTGGGACTCGAAGCCGCCCCTTGCGTGACCCAAAAGATGCGTGATACCCGATGAATGGCCGACAGACGGCGCATTCCTATCATATCATAGCCGAATCGTCGCAGAGGGCAGACCCTCATGCTGATACAATGCCGCCGGTCCAACCGGCCCACTAGTGGTCTGTCACGATTGCATTGATGGATAGAGGTGCTTGAGTTTGATCCGTGCATCTGCGGTCGTGAAGCGCCAGTTGATGATCGCATCCGCGCCGTTGCGCCCATCTTCCCACGCCGCCA
>JBPCMC010000146.1:0-6913 GCA_051002645.1 Thermomicrobiales bacterium | reverse complement strand
CATCTACGTCCCCGCCGGGGGCGCGCCGGACGCCATCGAAGAGGCGGTCGCGGCGGGCCTGCCGCTCGTCATCTGCATCACCGAGGGCGTCGCGGTCAACGACATGGTGCGCACCTACGAGGTCGTCGGGCGCTCCGGCACGCGACTGATCGGCCCGAACTGCCCCGGCCTAATTACGCCCGGCGAGGCGAAGGTCGGCATCATGCCCGGCTTCATCCACGCGCCGGGGCGCATCGGCCTCGTCTCCCGTTCGGGCACGCTGACTTACGAGGTCGCCAATGCCCTGACGCAGGCGGGGCTCGGCCAGAGCACAGCAGTCGGCATCGGCGGCGACCCGGTGATCGGCACGTCGTTTGTGGATGTCCTGACGCTCTTCGAGGCGGACTCGGAGACGGACGCCGTCGTGATGATCGGTGAGATCGGCGGCACGGATGAGGAAGTGGCGGCGCGATACGTCAAGGAGCACATGACCAAGCCCGTCGTCGGCTTCATCGCCGGCCAGTCGGCCCCGCCCGGCAAGCGGATGGGTCACGCGGGCGCGATCATCTCCGGCGGCGCGGGCACGGCGGCGGAGAAGATGGTCGCCCTCGAAGCGGCGGGCATCCGCGTCGCCATCCGCCCCGGCGATGTCGCGGGACTCGTCAAACAAGCGATCGGCGGGGCGTAAGGTTATTCCTCACCCCCGGCCCCTCTCCATCGCTGTACAAAACTGATTGATATCCTGATCTCACTGCGATGGAGAGGGGAGGGGATTTTTCTGGATCACCACAGCGTTCTTTCAACGTCTGATATGTCCCGTATTTCTCCCCCTCTCCATCGCCCCTGATTTCGTGGAATAGTCGGGTTTCGTATGGCGATGGAGAGGGGGCAGGGGGTGAGGAATGACGAAACCACGTCTGCGCGACCTCGGTATCACCATCGGCACGCAGCCGACGGGCGCGTACAACGCAATCACGGACGTACCCGGCGTGCGCGTCGGGCATACAACGATGATACATGGTGATGGAGCGTTGCGCGTCGGGGAAGGACCGGCGCGGACGGGCGTGACGGCGATTCATCCGCACGAGGGCTCGGTTTTTCAGCAGATGATTCCCGCGTCTATCGCCATCCTGAACGGGGCGGGCGAGATCACCGGTCGCTCGCAGGTGGATGAGTACGGCCTGATCGAGACGCCGATCCTCATCACCAATACACTCTCCGTCGGCGCGGTCCACAAGGGGTGCGTCGAGTGGCTGACGGAGCATGAGCCGTCGCTCGGCACGCGCGATTTCGTCATCCCGGTCGTCGCGGAGACATTCGACGGCTTCCTCAATGATGTCGCCGGGCAGCATGTGACGCGCGAGCACGTCTTCGCCGCGCTGGACGACGCGACAGGCGGCCCGGTGGCGGAGGGCAATGTCGGCGGCGGCACGGGGATGATGCTCTTCGGCTTCAAGGGCGGCGCGGGCACATCGTCCCGCGTCGTGCCGGTCGGTGGGCGCGACTACACCGTCGGCGTCTATGTGCAAGGGAATTTCGGGCGGCGGGAGAATCTGCTGGTGGACGGCGTGCCGGTCGGCCTGGAGATTACCGACCTGACGCCTGAGCGCGGCGCCCCGCCACCGGAGGAGCGGCGCGACGGCTCGATCATTGTCGTCATCGGCACGGACGCGCCGCTGACGGATCGCCAGATGGGTCGCCTCTGCCGCCGGGGGATGCTCGGCCTCGGTCGGGTGGGTGCGACGGCGACGCACGGTTCCGGCGACCTGCTCATCGCCTTCTCGAACGCGCCGGGGAACCGCATCGACCGCTTCGAGGAGCGTGCGCTCCTGACGACTACCTTCCTCAACGACACGCAGATCAATGACCTCTTCCAGGCGACCATTGAGGCGACGGCGGAAGCGGTGCTCAACGCCCTCGTCGCGGCGGAGACGATGACCGGTCGGGACGGCAACACCGCCCATGCCCTCCCACATGACCGCCTGCAAACGATCATGCGGAAATATGGTCGTCTCCGCGACGGAACGTGAAACACAGGCAGATGCCCCCACCCCTCCCTTCCGCCCGCAGAGCGGGGGAGGGGAGGTTGCTCGGGTGACGGCACGACTACCATTGCCACGGCTGTGAGACGCGAGGCACCCCTCCCCCGCATGGTGGGCGGAGCGGGTGCCCTTTGGGCAGGTGGGGTGGGGGCTAACGGACGCCGACTCCCGCGCTAACGCCCGGCGGCGATGCCGGCGCCGAAGGGGTCCGCGCCGCCGTAGCGCAGGCCCGTCGCAGGGTCAACCGTCACCCCCGTTGGGCTGGCGAAGCCGCGCGGCGAGAACGAGACTTTCACGTCCACGACGTTGTGGCCCATCTCGCGCAGTTTGGCCCGCGTCGCGGCGGGGATGCGGTCGTCAACGAGCAGTTCCGGCCCGGCGCAGTCGATCAAGGGCGCGGCGCAAGCGGCGGCGATGTCCAGATCGAAGTCAATCGTGTCGAGCGTCATCTGTAGGCAGGTGTCCATGATCCGCCGCCCGCCCGGTGCGCCGACGGCCAGCACCGGCACGCCGTCCCGCACGGCGATGACGTGCGCCATGCTCGACGCCGGGCGCTTCCAGGGTCGGATTTCATTCGGGCCACCGGGGACCGGGTCGAAGAGGTTCATGTTGTCATTCAAGAGCACGCCCGTCCCCGGCACGGTCACCGCCGAGCCGAAGATGAGCGTCAGTGTCTGCGTCAGTGAGACCATGTTACCGTCTTTATCGACCACGGAGAGATGCGTCGTGCAGCCGCCATCCCCGGCGGTCATTGCGTGAGTCACCGTGCCGCGCATGATCCCCTCGCCCGCCTTGGGCTGTGAGGCGCGCTGCGGGTCGATCTCCTCCTGGCGGCGCGCACCATACTCTTTCGCGGCGAGCGTGCCCCAATCCACGTCGCTAAAATCCGGGTCGCCGACGTAGGCGAAGCGGTCGGCGTAGCCGCGACGACTCGCCTCCGCGATCTGATGGAGCGTCGCGGCGGTATTGAAGCCGGTCGAGCGGAGGTCCACGCCATCGAGGATGTTGAATGCCTCGCCCGTCGTGATGCCGCCCGCCTGGAAGGGGAGCAAGACGAGCTCGACATCGCGATAGCGGATCACCAGCGGGTCAACCACCGTCGGCTGATAGCGCGCGAGATCGTCGGTGGTCAGGATGCCGCCGAGGGAATGGAGGTGCGCGGCGATCCGCTCGGCGGTCTCGCCGCGATAGAAGCCGTCCGCCCCTGTGTCCGCGATGCGGCGGAGCGTCCGCGCGAGCTCCGGCTGGGCGAGGAGCGCGGGTTGACCACCGAAATGCGGCGCGGGCGCGACACCATCCTTCAGGAAGATGCGCGCGGTCTCGGCGTCGCGCCGGATTACCGCCTCCTCGGAGGAAATCAGCATGCCGCGATACCAATCGATCGGGAAGCCGCGCTCCGCGAAGCCGATGGCGGGCGCGATCACCTCGCCGATCTCCTTCGTGCCGAACCGCTCCAGGGCGAGGGCCATGCCCGCGACCATCCCCGGCACGGCGACCGAGCGCGGGCCGTAGGCGTTCGCCTCGTCCTTGACACCCGAGAAGCCGACCGAGTCCGCCCGCGCGCCCTCGGTCAGTTCGTACATATCGGGCGTTGCGGCCTGGGGAGCGCGGCTGAAGTAGTCGATGACGTGGCGTGCGCTGCCCGCCATCTGGATCGTCATGAAACCGCCACCGCCGAGGCCGCTCATCCAGGGCTCGACGACGCCGATCGCGAAGGCGGCGGTCACCGCCGCGTCCACCGCGTTACCGCCCCGGTCGAGAATATAGAGCGCCGCCTGCACCGCCCAGGGATGCTTCGCCGCGACCATCGCGTGCTTCGAGACCGCGAGGTCGCGTGAGATACGGAGTGACGTTTCGCTGTTCATTTTCTCCCCCTCCATTGTCAGCCGCAACGCGGTGGTGCATTCTATCACCAGCCTGAGAGGGGGAAGAAATGGCGATAGATGGGCAACGGTTAGTGGCGTTTCGACCGTACACGATGGAGATGGAATCTTTCGCGCTGCCCGATGCGCCGCCACCGGGGTACTTGCTGGCGGAGACGGCCTGCACGCTGATCAGCACTGGGACGGAACTGGCGAATTACACCGGCATCACGGTGGATCGCCGCGCGATGGGCGACGACTGGCGGAGCAACCCGTACCGGCCGGGATACTCGTACGTCGGCGTCGTGCGCACGGTCGGCGAGGGCGTGGAGGGGATCGCGGTCGGCGACCGCGTCTGCGGGCATGGGCCGCACGCCTCGATCGCCCTGTTGGAGCCGCGCGATGTCGCCGTCGTGCCGGAGGGCGTGACGGACGTGCAGGCGGCCTTCGTCACGCTGATTATCATCACAATGAACGCCGTCCGGCTGGCGAAGATCGCCCTCGGGGAGCGCGTCGCCGCTGTCGGGCTGGGATTGATCGGCAATCTCGCCTTGCAGCAGGCGCGCGTCTGCGGCGGGATGCCCGTTGTCGGCACCGATCTGCTCGCCGCTCGCCGGGCATACGGCGAGCGGGTGGGACTGGTCGCGCTTGATCCCGCCGCGCCGGATTTCGCGGCGCGGATCGGCGCACTGGCGGAGGGCGGGCGGTTCGATGTTGTCTTCGAGGCGACGGGTATTCCCGCCGGGCTGAAGCCCGCGTTGCAGTTGGCGGCACGACATGCCCGCGTCGTGGCGCTCGGCAGCACGCGCGGCATCGTCGAGGGGTTCGACCTCTACGGCGATCTGCATGTGCCGGGCGTCACGCTGATCGGCGCGCACATCAATACACACCCCGTCGAGCCGAACTTTGCCAACCGCTGGACGCGGCAGGCGAACCGCGCCGTCGCCCTCCGCCTGCTGGCCGAACGGCGCGTCGATG
This sequence comes from Thermomicrobiales bacterium, assembly GCA_051002645.1. Classification (GTDB taxonomy): domain Bacteria; phylum Chloroflexota; class Chloroflexia; order Thermomicrobiales; family JALYUS01; genus JALYUS01. The sequence continues at coordinate 2,052 of JBPCMC010000146.1, read as the reverse complement.
TGGACGCCCTCGTCAGCCACCACGAACCCGCCGCACACGCCGCCGATCTCTTCGCCCTCCTCGCCGAGCGCCGTTCGGAGGCGATGGGCTGCATCCTCGACTGGCGACACGGCGGTTGAGTACGAGAGGCTACTCAAGCGGCTCGATATTGATGATCGTCTTGCTGCGCGGCAGATAGTAGAAGCGGTACGGCACGTCATCCACGAGCGCGTGATAGGCCGTCTCGGAGACCGAGAAACGCTGCCCCGCGATGTCGTAGTAGTAATAATCCGCCGTGCCGTCACCGCCCGCGATGCTGCCGAGCAGCGAGTGCGTGTGCCCGTGCGCCTTGCGCGCGCCCCCTTCGACGGTCAGCACGCGCCCGTCGGCGAGGTCTTTATCGAGCGCGCTGCGCGTCGGTTGCAGGAGCGACTGCACATAGAGAAAGAGACCGGCGGCGCCGCAGAGGAGCGCCGGTTTGAGAGCGCCGTAGTACCAGAAAGCGGGCGCCACCGCGATGAAGCCGATGCTGATGGCGAGTTGCCAGCGCTGTCTCGATTTCTCCGCGTGCGCCAACCCCCGCGCCTGCTGCTCGCTGAGACGCCCGGCGCGGTTCGTATCAAGCGCGGCGGGGAGGAGACCATTGGCGTTGGCCAGCGCATCGATGAGCGCCGCCTGCCCCGCGCGCGCATCGGCGGAACCGAGCGACTGGATGGAGAGGAGCCAGCCGCCGCGCCGCAGATACCAGAGGCGATACGGACCGGGCGGGCAATCGTCGATCACGGCGTAATCCCACGGTTGCAGCGGATGGCGACGACCGGGGAGGAGGGCGACATACGCATGGCGGTCCCACGCGATTGTCCCGTCCGCAGCGACGACATGACCGGGTTTGAGTTCGTTGCTGTCGCGGGCATGATCGATCAGCAGCACAATCCGCGAGAAAAAGACGAGCGCCCAACAACCGATAATGAGCGCGGCGAGCAGATGGAAGCCGGGGATGGTGACGGTGTGACCGAAGAGATGTTCGGTGGAGGGAAGCGGGTCTTTCGCCCGGAAGACGCGGGAGACGAGCCGCCAGTTGTAGAAGACGACGCCGAAAATAGCGGTCGCAAAGGCGAGAATGAACCAATGCCCCGCCGCACCGGGCAAAAAGCGCCGGAGCGCCGCGCGCTGCGCCGGGGTGAGATCGCGCCGCGCGTTCGTCGCGACCGCTTCCGGGTCGGTAAGAGCCGAAGGAGGCGGCTGCACGGCTTGAGTCCCCTTCCGTATACCTCGCTATTGCCGCTCCTGCGCAAGTTCCAAAGCCAGCACGATGCCGAGCACCAAGGGAGGAGCTTCCCCCTCCGCCACCTCGACTCCGTACGTATCCCGACTGACGATGGACCAGCTTCGTGACACCGTCGCTATTGTGTCGCCGCTGCGCGTCAAGGTGAATTCGTGGGACGAGAGATTTCCGGTCAGTATCAGGGGGACGCCATCGGGGAGGGTGATGTCGAATCGGGGATGAAGCGGGGCGAAATGCTTTCGCATCGTCACATCGTCATCGTTCGGGCAGGAGATTACGAAAGTCTCGCCCAGTATCTGCCATGGCTTCTGATGCACCTGCGCCACGCCGTTGCCGGCCGCATCGTAGATGGCATAGGTGTTGGACTCTGCGAGCTCTGTCCGGAAGGCCACCGCGCCAGTTTCATCGGTGATGTCCGTAGGTTTCCAAATCCGTACGAGCCGCTGCTGCAAGAGATACCGCATCGCACCCACCTCCACCTTCCGCTTTGTCGGGATCACGACGCATTGTACGATCGCGGCCATGCAGCCCACCAATGCGTGGTGATCGGTCGGGGTATGAACGGAACCGTCAAGACGACGGCAGAAACGGCGAGGTTCACCTGGCCGCCCCGGTCGGCTGCGGAACGAGGAAGAACGTGTCCCGGTTGGTATACATCTGATTCCACAAGCCGCCCCGCTGCGGGACCTCCACGAGCGCCACATCCGCGATGAGAACCCCCTTGCCGCCCTCCGTTATCGTCCGGCTCGCGACCGCAGTCGCATAGGTCGGGATGAGCGGCTGCCGTG
>JBPCMC010000145.1:0-11125 GCA_051002645.1 Thermomicrobiales bacterium | reverse complement strand
GGGAGGGGATTCTTGCGCATCTGATTGACAGCCACCCGGCGCATTCGTATAATCATACCAATTAGTCCGACAAATTGCGGCCTTGGGGTGGGGAGTGGATGTGAAGTCTCCGTCCGTTGCGTATTTGTATCAAGTGAGCGCCGCGCACGGCCAGGATACGGCGCGCCAGGCGCGACCGCACGAGCGGATCGCGGAGCAGATCGGCGAGCAAATCCGGGACGGGCGGCTCGTGCGCGGGCAGAAGTTGCCCACCGAGCGCGAGATGAGTGAGCGGTTCGGCGTCGGCCGGGGCGTGATCCGCGAGGCGATGCGGATGCTCGATGCGATCGGCTTGGTCGAATCGCGCCAGGGGAGCGGCATCTACGTCCGCAACAATCCCATCCCGTCGATCTCGCGCGCCCTGACCTTCTCGGTCACGCCGGAGGAGCAGTCGGTCGCCTCACTCTTCGAGTTCCGCACCCTGCTCGAGGTGGCGGCGGCGGAGCAGGCCGCGCGCCGCCGCACGGACGCGCAGCGCGCCGCCATCGAGCGCGCCGCCACCGCGACTACCGAGGCCGCGCCCCACTTCACCGAAGATGTCTGGCATGTCGCGGATCAGGAGTTCCACCACGCCATCGGCGACGCCTCCGGCAATCCCTATATGGCCGTCGCCATCGACGCCGTGCGGCAGATGCAGCGCGATGTGACGCGACTAGTTCGGGAGACGCGCGGTTCGCCAGGGGCGGCCGAGCAGCATCGCGCCATTGCGGAGGCGATTGCGGCACGCGACCCCGAGCGCGCGGCCGCCGCGATGCGGGCCCACATCCACTATACCGAGAGTCGCTGGCACCAGGCGCAGAAGGTGGCGCAGGAAGCAGGAGGGAACGAGGGCAAACGATCGAGCGAGCCATTGAGCTGACACGGGGTCCCGGACGGTTTGTGGAGAGCATCGAAGATCAGGAGGTGATTCATGGCACCCCGAGGGATCGATCGACGGCAGTTCCTCCGCCTCTCAGCGGCGGTTGCCGCCGCCGGAGCCGTCACCGCGTGCGGCGGCGGCACAACTGCGCCGACGCCGACGAAGTCCGCAGCGAGTGGGAGCACCACTGCGAGTAGCCCCGCCGCAGCCGGCGTGAGCCCGACCGCCGCAGGAGGCTCCGCGCCCGCCCTTGCCGTCTCGAACGCGACATCGACACCCGCCGCCCAGGCGTCCGTTCCCACCAAGTTCAAGGAATCGCCCGCGCTGGCGGACATGGTGAAGGCGGGCAAACTACCGGCGATCGAGCAGCGTTTGCCGTCAAACCCGCGCGTCATCACGCCGCGCGAATCGGTCGGCGTCTATGGCGGTATCTGGCACCGTCAATACCGGGGCCTATCGGACCGCGTCGGGCCGACCAAGCTCAACGAGCAGCCGCCGATCCAGTGGGAAGCGCCCGATCCGAATACCGTGCGCCTGACTGCCAATTGGGTGGAGAAGTGGGATCAGAGCGCGGACGCGACTGAGTACACCTTTTACATGCGGAAGGGTCTCAAGTGGTCGGACGGTACTGAGATGACAACGGACGATACCCAGTTCTCCTGGGATGATGTCCAGTTGAATAAGGATATCCGGCCCGTACCCGCCGATTACATGCGTCAGCGCATCGGCAGCGAGTACAAGAACGGCACGCTCACCGTCATGGACAAGTACACCTTCAAAGTGAAGTATGCGCAGCCCTACCCGCTCCTGCCGATCCTCATTGCCAAGAATAATGGTGGCCCCGTCGGGCAGGTTGCGTTCCTCTCACCGTCCAAATACCTCAAGCAATTCCACCCTAAGTACGCGAGCCCGGACGCGCTCAGCAAGGCGGCGTCGGACAAGAAGGTAGCGACCTGGCAGGACCTCTGGGGCAAGGCGGGCGACATGGAAGGCCCGATCCCCTTCTTTTTCCTCAACCCCGACCTCCCCGTTATCCATCCGTGGAAGATCGTCAATCCCTCACCGGCGGACCCGGTGGTCATGGAGCGCAACCCATTCTTCGCGTACGTCGATACGGACGGGAATCAACTGCCGTACATCGACCGCATCGAGCACGCGTTCATCGACAACAACGATGTCCTCAACCTGCGCATCGCCGGCGGACAGATCGACATGCAATACCGCAATGTCAGCCTCGGCTCGTACACCTTCCTCAAGGAGAACGAGGCGAAGGGCAACTACAAGGTCCTGCGCTGGCGGTCCGCCTCCACGGATGCGTACTTCCCGAACCTCAACTGCCCGGACCCGGTGCTCGCCAAACTCTTCAATACCGCCGACTTCCGGCAGGCGCTCTCGATCGCCATTGACCGCAAATCGATCAACGAACTGGTCTGGAACGGGCTTGGGAAGGCGCGGCAGGCTTCGCCGGTGCCTGGATCGCCCGAATACGACGCGGACCTGGAGAAGGTCTGGACCGAGTACGATGTCAAGAAGGCGAATGACCTGCTGGACAAGCTCGGCCTGACCAAGAACGCGGACAGCTCGCGCAAGCGGCCGGACGGCCAGACGCTGGAAGTGACCGTCGAGCATATCGATACACCCGGATCGCCCGCCGAGGACGCCCACAACCGCGTCAAGAAATACTGGGATGCAATCGGCGTGAAGACGAACATCAAGTTCGTCGAGCGGTCGCTCTATACGCAGCACGTCAACAACGGCGAGTTGCAGATCGGGCAGTGGGGTTTCGACCGCTGCTCCGTCGTCAAGGCCGACCCTGGCCGCTGGTTGGGGTCGATCGATGACGGCCCGTGGGCGCCGAACTACGGCCATTGGTACCTGGGGAATGCCTTCAAGAAAGAGGAGCCGCCGCAAGATCACCCGATCCGCAAGATTTGGGCACTGTGGGACCAGACACAGGTCGAGCCGGACGAGGTGAAGCGCAACGCGCTCTTCCAGCAGATCCTCGATATCCACAAGCAGGCGCCCTACGCCATCGGCACCGTCGGCGAGAAAGTGCAGCCGGTGATCGTCTCGAACACCTTCCACAACATGCCGGACGGCTTCATCGCCGACGATACGCTACGCGACTACGGGCTCGTCTATCCGTCGCAGTTCTACATCAAGAAGTAGTGGGTCGTTCCTCACCCTCCACTGCCCAGAGGGCACCCGCTCTCCATCGCCCCAAAATTCGAGGCATAGAAAGATCGGGGCGGCGATGGAGAGGGGAGGAGAACGAAGGACAAGAAACGTATACGGATCGGTCTTATTGCATTTGATTCTCCCCCTCTCCATCGCTGTACGAAACTCGTACATGCTGTGGCCTATGGGCGATGGAGAGGGGGCCGGGGGGTGAGGAAGTCATGTTCCAGTACATCGCGCGTCGCCTGCTGATCATGATTCCGACGCTGATCGTCGTCTCGATCGTCTCGTTCGTGCTCATCCAGTTGCCGCCGGGGGATTTCCTCACCAGTTATGCATCCACGCTCGCGCAGCAGGGCGAGGGGGTCGATAACGCGCAACTGATCGCGCTCAAAGAGGCGTATGGACTCGATCAGCCGGTTTATGTCCAGTACTGGAAGTGGATCTCACGCATTATCTTCCACGGAGACTTCGGCCAGTCGCTCGAGTGGAAGCAGCCTGTCTCGTCGCTGCTCTGGCAGCGGATGGGCGCGACGCTCGCGCTGACGGTTTCGACGCTCATCTTCACCTGGCTCTTAGCCATTCCCATCGGCGTCTTCTCCGCGACGCATCAGTACTCGAAATCCGACTATTTCTTCACCTTCATCGGCTTTATCGGCCTCAGCGTACCGAGTTTCATGATCGCGCTCGTCTTTCTCTGGGTCGCGTTCCGCTACCTCGGCCAGGATGTCGGCGGCCTCTACTCGCCCGCATACCGCAGCGCGCCGTGGAGTGTCGGCAAGGTCATCAACCTCCTCGAACATTTCTGGATTCCGCTGGTGATCGTTGGCCTCGAGGGGACCGCCGCGCTCATTCGGACGATGCGGGCGAATCTGCTCGACGAAATCAACAAGCCCTACGTGACCGCCGCACGAGCGCGCGGCTTGACGGAGCGGCGGCTGATCTGGGAATACCCGGTGCGCGTCGCGCTCAATCCCTTCGTCAGCACGGCGGGCTTCTCGCTCCCCGGCTTGATTAGCGGCGCGACGATCATCGGCATCGTCCTCAGCCTGCCGATGCACGGCCCGCTCTTCCTGCGCGCCCTCCAATCGCAGGACATGTACCTGGCGGGGGCGTACATCCTCCTCCTCAGCACGCTCACCGTCGTCGGCGTCCTGCTCTCCGACATCGCGCTGGCGTGGCTCGATCCGCGCATCCGCTACACCTAGGGAGGGATGACGATGAGCCAGGACGTCACCGCGCTGCCCGAAACGCCCGATCTCTTGCCACCGGCTACACCCGCCGCGCACAACGCGGCCGCGCCCGCCGCCACTGAGACGAAAGTCTCGGTGGCCTCGCAGTGGCAGCTGATGCGCTGGCGGTTCAAGAAGCACAAGCTCGCTGTCGTCAGCATGTGGATCATCGCCTTCTTCTGTGTGATGGGTCTCTTCTGCGAGTTTATCGCCCCCGGCGACCCGGACAAAGATCAGGAGCTCTACAAGTATGTGCGCCCGCAAGGGATCAGCTTCTTCGACCAGAACCATCACTTCCACATCATCCCCGGCGTGTACGGGCTCTCGCGCACGCGCAATCCGGAGACGCTGCGGTTCACTTACGTGGCGGATACGACGCAGTGGCATCAGCTCGGCTTTTTCACGCACGGCGACCCTTACAAGTTCTGGGGCGCCTGGCAGACGGATGTCCATCTCTTCGGCCTGAAGAATGCCGATCCCGATACGCCGTTCTTTCTGCTCGGTACGGACCGGCTCGGGCGGGATATGCTCTCGCGCATCGTCTATGGCACCCGCATCTCGCTCTCGATCGGCATCGTCAGCGTGATCGCCAGCCTGATCCTCGGCATCCTGCTCGGCGGTATCTCAGGCTTCTACGGCGGCGCGGTGGACGGCGCGATCCAGCGGGTGATCGAGTTCGTTCGCTCGCTGCCGCAGATCCCGCTCTGGCTGGCGCTCGGCGCGTCGCTGCCTCCCGGCTGGTCGTCGGTCAAGATTTACTTCGCGATCACGCTCGTCCTGGCGATGATCGAGTGGACGGGGCTAGCGCGCGTCGTGCGCGGGCGATTCCTCTCGCTGCGCGAGGAAGATTTCGTGATGGCGGCGCGCTTCTCCGGCGCGAGCGAGGGCCGTATTATCTTCCGGCACATGGTGCCCTCCTTCCTCAGCCACATCATCGCCTCGTTGACGCTCGCCATCCCGCGCATCATCCTCTTCGAAACGACCCTCTCGTTCCTCGGCCTCGGGCTCCGGCCGCCGACCGTCAGTTGGGGTGTCTTGTTGCAGGAGGCGCAAAATATCCAGACCGTTGCGCTCTCGCCCTGGCTGCTGCTGCCCGCAGGGGCCGTCGTCATCACCATTCTGGCGTTCAACTTTATGGGGGATGGGCTGCGCGACGCCGCCGATCCCTACGGGCGGTAAGCGATGAGCTTCACGACCGGCGCGCCCGCCGCCACGCTCCCGCGCACCGACGATGTGCTGCTGGAGGTGCGCAACCTCAAAACGCACTTCTTCACCGATGAGGGCGTCGTGCGCGCGGTGGATGGCGTCTCTTATACGCTCCGGCGCGGGCGGACGCTCGGTATCGTCGGCGAGTCGGGTTGCGGCAAGAGCGTGACGGCGCAATCGATCCTGCGCATCGTGCCGCGCCCCGGCCGGATCGTCGAGGGCGAAATCCTCTTCCACCGGCAGCGACCGTCCGGCACGAATAGCGCGGCGCCCGAGGCGGTCGATCTCACACAAATGGACCCGTCCGGCAAGGAGATTCGCTCTATTCGGGGCAACGAGATCGCCCTGATCTTCCAGGAGCCGATGAGTTCGCTCTCGCCGGTGCACACCATCGGTCACCAGATGATCGAGACGATCCGGCTGCATCAGAAGGTCGGCAAGGCGGAGGCGCGAGAACGGGCGGTCGAGGCCCTGCGGCGCGTCGGCATTCCCCGGCCAAATGAGGCGGTCGATCGCTATACCTACCAACTGAGCGGCGGCCAGCGGCAGCGCGCCGTGATCGCGCTTGCCCTCTCCTGCCAGCCGAGCCTGCTGATCGCCGATGAGCCGACAACCGCGCTCGATGTGACGACCGAGGCGCAAATCCTGGAGCTGATGAAGGAGTTGCAGCAGGATTACGGGATGGCGATTCAGATCATCACCCATAACCTCGGCGTGATCGCGGAGATGGCGGACGACGTGGTGGTGATGTACCTCGGCAAGGAGGTCGAGCAGGCGCCGGTCGAGGAATTGTTCCGCAACCCGCAACATCCGTACACGCGCGCCCTCCTGCGCTCGGTCCCCCGGCTGGGCCGGAAGACGCGCGGGCGGTTGGAGGCGATCAAGGGGATGGTGCCGGACCCCTTCTCCATCCCGCCCGGCTGCCCATTCAACACCCGCTGCGCGCATTATCGCCCCGGTATCTGCGACGATCCGCAGTACGTGCAGGTCGGGCCGGACCACTGGGCGCGTTGCAACCGGACGGGGGAGTTGGACTGATGGCGATGACCGCAACGACGACCAACGGCCACGCCGCCAGCGAGCGCGATGACCTGCTGGTCGTCAAGGACCTGAAGAAGTACTTCCCGATCACCAGGGGCTTCTCGAAGAAGGTGATCGGTGAGGTGAAAGCGGTCGATGGGGTCAGTTTCACGCTCAAGGAGGGGGAGACGCTCGGCCTCGTCGGGGAGAGCGGCTGCGGCAAGACGACGACCAGCCGCCTCATCCTGCGCGGCTACGAGCCAACCGGCGGCGAAATCCGCTTCAAGGATCGACGCCGGGGTTGGACGGATATCGCGTCGATCGACAAGCGGGAGATGAAGGGGCTGCGGCGCAACGTCCAGATGATTTTCCAGGACCCGTACTCCTCGCTCAACCCGCGCATGACGCTCTTGCAGATCGTCGGGGAGCCGTTGCTCGTCAACGGCGTGGCGAAGGGGGACGCACTAAAGGAGCGCGTCGCCCATCTCCTCTCCATCGTCGGGTTGCGGCCGGAGTACATGGTGCGCTATCCCCATGCCTTCAGCGGCGGTCAGCGGCAGCGTATCGGCATCGCGCGCGCGCTTGCCCTCAACCCGCAACTGGTCGTCTGCGACGAGCCGGTCTCCGCGCTCGATGTCTCCATCCAGGCGCAAACGCTCAACCTGCTGCAGGATTTACAGGCGGAGTTCCACCTGACCTATCTCTTCGTCGCGCATGACCTGAGCGTCGTCGAGCATATCTGCGACCGCGTCGCGGTGATGTACGTCGGCAAGATTGTCGAAATGGCGGAGACGGAGTCGCTCTATCTCCAACCGCTCCACCCGTACACGGAGGCGCTCTTATCCGCCGTGCCGAAGCCGGACCCGGCCTATCGCAAACGCCGGATCATCCCGGCGGGCGAGGTGGCGGACCCTTCCAACGTGCCGCCCGGCTGCGCCTTCCACCCGCGCTGCCGGTACGCCACCGATATTTGCAAGGAGGTCGTGCCCGAACTACGGGAGTTGCAGCCGGGCCGGTTCGTCAGTTGTCACCGGGCGGAAGAATTGACGTTAGTAGGCGTGACCGAAGAGTGATGTGGTTTGTCGGGTGCGAGGATGCGTGGGTGGCGGAGGGCTTCAGCCTGCCACAGCATTGACCGGCAGGCTGAAGGCCGCCGCCACCACGAGAAGAGAGGGGCTCACACATGGGTAAGGCGATTCGTGTTGGGGTGATCGGGGCGGGCAGTGCGGTCTTCTCGCTTGGGCTGGTCAAGGACTTCTGTCTGACGCCGAGCCTGGCGGGCAGCGAGATCGTCTTCATGGACATCAACGAGGAGCGGCTGCACGCGGTGGCCGGACTCGCACGGCGCTACGCCGATGAGGTGGGCATCGACCTGCGCGTCACCGAGACGATGGATCGCGAGGTTGCCCTGCGCGACAGCGATTTTGTTATCAACACCGCCTACGCGAAGGGGCATCATCACGCCCGCCGCATCCGCGAGGCGACCGCCGAGCACGGCTATTACTACGGCGGCGTCGATCTCGGCGGCTTCTACGATCTCTCGCTGATTATGAGCGTCGCGCGGGACATGGAGCGCATCTGCCCGGATGCGTGGCTGATCCAGTCCGGCAACCCCGTCTTCGAGGGATGCACGCTGATGACGCGCGAGACGGGTCTCAAGGTCTGCGGCCTCTGCCACGGCCACTACGGATACCTCGAAATCTGCAACGTGCTCGGCCTCGACCCGGCGCGCGTGACGTGGCAAGCACCGGGCCTCAATCATCAAATCTGGCTCGTCCACTTCCTCTATGACGGCGAGGATGCCTACCCGCTGCTCGATGAGTGGATCGCGACGAAGGGCGAGGAGTACTGGCGCACCCACGTCGCGACGCGCACGCACGACATCCAGATGTCGCGCGGGGCGATCCAGCAGTACCAGATGTACGGCCTGATGCCGATCGGCGACACGGTGCGCAGCGGCATCAACTGGTGGCAGCACACCGACATCGCGACGAAGAAGCACTGGTTCGGCGAGCCATGGGGCGGCCCGGACACCGAACTCGCGCGCCCGTTCTACGTCGCCAATCACGAGAAGAAGATGGCCGAGGTAGCCCGCGCGGCCGCCGATCCCACGGCGCGCATGACCGATCTGATCGGCACGACGCCCACCCGCGAGCAGCAGGTGCCGATCATCGACGCGTTAGTGAACAATCACGGTGGCTTCTTCCAGGTTAACGTGCCGAACAAGGGCGCGTTCGCGGGCGTCGCGGATGATGTCGTGGTGGAAGTGCCCGCCTGGATCGACCGTACCGGCATCAATCCGCTCCGCGCGACGCCGCTGCCGAAGAAGATCATGCTCGAACACATCCTGCCGCGCGCGTTGGAGATGGAGCGCGAGTTGGAGGCGTTCAAGACGAGCGACCGGACGATGCTCCTCTACAATGTCTTGATGGGCTCGCAAACGAAGTCGTACGACCAGTCCGTCGCCGTCCTCGACGATCTGCTCTCCATGGAGGGGCATGAGGAATTGGCCGCCCATTACGCCGCGACGAGCGCCAATGCCGCCCGGAGCGAAGCCGTCCCGGCCACGGCGGGTGATGACTGATATTGGGGGATTCTGAGTCGGTGGCGGCGGGGTTCAGTCTGCCGAACGTTGCTGCGGCAGGCTGAAGCCCGCCGCCACCATTTAATCTTCGTTGAGTGGGGCATCGAGGGAGGGGAGCCATTCGATGCCCGTTACCTCCGCCCACCAGTCGGCGAATTGGAAGGTGCGCATCGCCTGAGTAAGCATGGGCAGCCAGTAGTCGTACTCCGCGACCGTCGCGCCTTGCGCGATCAGGCGTATCTGGGTTGTGCCCTGATAAAGGAGGCGCACCCACCGCTTGCGCGTCGCGTCCCCGTCCCGATACGTGAGTGTCGCCTCGATGCCGAGAAGTGTGCCAATCGCGAAATCGTCCCGCATCTCGACAGCGGCGTCGGAGAGATCGCGCAGGCCCGCCGCGAACCCCTCGCGGAGCGTGGGCAGGTCTTCCTCGGTAGGGGTCATGCCGAGGTCGCGCGCTTCGACGGAGAAGCTGTTCGCGGTGTCGTCCGGCGTCGGCGCGACGATGATGCCCCGCCCGCCCGTTGTTTCCAGTTCGAAGGTGTGCCACCCCTCCGGGTAGAGGAAGGAATAGCGATACTCCAGATCGCGGGCCACGAGCAAGCCGGTGAAGGAGGGGCGCGGTGCGTCGCTCGACATTATGCAATCCCTTCCCGTATCGGTGGCCCGCCTTCGTCGTCGACGAAGGTCGCCGATCAATCCAGTGGCCCGTTCGTCGCGGCGGCGACCTGCTCGATCGGGAACTTCGGCGTCCGGTCGGGGTAGAGCAGGCCGTTCGTCTCCTGGTACGTGTCCGCGAACTGGGTGTAGCAGAAGCCCGTGAAGAGCGACAGGGAGCGGACGACGGCGAGTAGCCGCGTGAAACGCTCCGCGAACTCTGTTGCGCTCCCGGTCCGGGTATATCCCCACGCACCGGGGGCGTCCGAAAAGGAGAGGCCGCCGAACTCGGTCAACATGATCGGTTGATCCGGTTGCGCGCCCTCGGTCAGCGAGACGAGCCGTCCGGCGGGCAGCGCGTGCGTGAAGAGATTTGGGAGCGCGTCGGCGGCATAGCGGCGTCTGATCTGTTCCAGATCGCCGTCGTAGTCGTGGATCGTGACGATGTCCGTCGCGACATGCTCCCAGCCGTCGTTGCCGATCACCGGGCGGTCGGGGTCGACTGTTTTGGTGAGGTGATAGAGCGACTGGACAAAGTGCCGGTGCGCGGCGATGTTCGGCAAGTCCGGCACGCCCCACGACTCGTTGAAGGGCACCCAGGCGACGATGCATGGGTGGCTGATGTCGCGTTCCAGCACCGCCAGCCACTCGCGCGTGACGCGCTCGATGGCGGTCTTCGTGAAGCGATAGGCGCTCGGCATCTCCTCCCAGACGAGCAGGCCGAGCCGGTCCGCCCAGTAAAGGTAGCGCGGGTCCTCGATCTTCTGATGCTTGCGCACGCCGTTGAGCCCCATCGTCTTCGCCAGTTCGACATCGCGCCGGAGGGCGCCGTCGTCCGGCGCGGTCAGGCCACTTTCCGGCCAGTAGCCTTGATCAAGCGCCATGCGCAGCCGCAACGGTCGCCCGTTGAGTAGGAACCTGTCCCCCTGCACGGCGACCGAGCGGAGCGCGGTGTAACTCGTGACGCGGTCAATGAGATTGCCTGCGCCATCCCAGAGGCGCAGTTCCGCGTCGATCAGCGTGGGCCGCTCGGGGCTCCAGAGCAGTTCGTTGCGGTAATCGCCGATGCCGGGATCGAAGAGGGCGATCCGGCGGGTGACATCATTGCCGATGATGGCGGAGGAATCATCCGCCAGCAGGTTCTCTCCGGCGCGGAGCGTCACTTGCAGGCGGAGGTCGTCGCGACACGGGCCGGTGATCGTCGCTTCCAGGCCGATCTCCCAGCGTTGCAGGTTCGGCAGCCAGGCGAGGCGATGTATCGCGGTGGCGGGCGCCGACTCCAGCCAGACGGTCTGCCAGATGCCGGAGGTGCGCGGGTACCAGATCGCGTGCGGCTCGCGCTGCCAATCCTGC
>JBPCMC010000144.1:0-3451 GCA_051002645.1 Thermomicrobiales bacterium | reverse complement strand
CTCTCGCGCAGGCTGAAGCCTACGCCACCATCACGAGGAGAGGGTATGACCCGCGAGCGCGAAGGTGGCATCTTCTGTCTGCTGGCCGCCGTTGCGTATAGCGTGACGGCGCCCTTCGCGAAACTTGCCTACGCCGCTGACGTCAATGTGGTGACGCTCCTGGCCGTCCGTTATGTGATTGCGGCGACGTTCTTCTGGCTGTTGATCGCTCGCACGGGGCGGGGGCTGCCGCCGCGCGGCACGATCACACGCGGGCTCCTGCTCGGGATGATCTGTCAGAGCGGTCAGACCTTTTTGTTCGCTTCCGCGCTGAAGCGGATCGACGCCTCACTCGCCATCCTCCTCCTCTATGCGTATCCGGCGATGATTACCGTCGCCGCCGTGTTGATTGGCCGCGAGCGGTTCACGCTCATGCGCGTGATCGCCCTGCTCGTCGCCACGACGGGCGTCGCGCTCGTCGTCTCCGGGCAGCGCGGCGGGGAGGGGGATGTACTCGGCATCCTGCTCGCTCTCGGGGCGGCGGCGGTTTATACCGTCACGCTGCTCACCGGGCACGCGATCCTCCGCGCCACCCCGCCCTTCATGCTCGCCGCGCTCGTCGCGACCGGCGCGGCGATCACCTTCACGACCGCCGGGGTTGCCAGCGGCGGCTTCCGTTTCGACTTCAAACCGTGGGGATGGCTGCCGATTATCGGCCTCGCGCTCTGCGCGTCCGTCCTCGCGACGGTGGCGAACTACGCGGGCATCACCCGCGTCGGCCCGACCGTCGCCAGCATCCTCGGCACGATGGAAATTCCCCTCGGCGTCCTTTTCGCGACGCTGCTGCTCGGTGAACGGCTCTTCCCGGTGCAAGTCGTCGGTGGATTGCTCGTGCTCTCCGCCGTGCTCCTGCTCCAATTCCGTCGCGCCGGTTCGCGGGCGCGAGATGCGGCGACGGCGCCGGTGATCGACGAACCGGAAAGCCCGGTTGTGCCCGTACCCGCACCGTAAGCCCACCCCTGCCCCCTCCCGACACGGGAGGGGAACTCGCGTTGAACATTTGTAGCTGAGGCGGAACGCCTTGGTGTCGCAGTGTCCTCCCCTCCCGCGCCGGGAGGGGCTGGGGGTGGGTTTACGCCTCGCCGAGGAGTGCCTGTGCGACAGCGCGGCTCTGCGCGACGAGCGTCGCGGCGAATGCCTCTCGTTCGAGGAAGGCCATCGCCTGGCCGCGCATGTCGTTCGTTACGTCGTGCGGCACGTTCGGGAAGACGGTAAGCGAGGAATCCAGACCGAGGCTCGTCAGCGTCTGCTCGAAGGACAGTGCGCGGGCGATGCGGGTCGTGCCGATGTAGGGGTCCCAGGCGCGCGGGGCATCGTCCGCATTGCTATCCGCGCCGCCGACGCCGAGGAAGAAAGGCACCTGCCGGAACGCCGCCGCGTCGAACGGTGCATTCGTGTACTTCTGGATATCCGCGACGCCGAAGGGGAAGTTCAGCGTCGTCGGCGCGCCGTTCACATCCATCGTCGTCTCCGGCAGGGTATACGACCCGGCGGAGAAGAGCGCGACGGCGAGCGTGCGGTCCGGGTAGAATTCCGCGAAGCGATGCACCATCTGCGCCCCGCGCGAGAAGCCGTAGAGCAGCACCTTGTCCCGGATCGGCAGCCCCGTCTTCGCGGGGAGACCGTCGATGATCTGCTTCAGGCGCGGCAGCATGTGCGTGTCGTCCTGCACCACTGAGTCGGTGTTCTTGTAATCCTGATAATTGAAGGTGGGCGAGACGATGATCCAGCCGTTCTGTTCGGCGCGGGCGATGAGATTCTGGCAGAAGGCCGAGCCGCTGCCGCCCATGCCGTGGACGGTAACGAGCACTTGCAGCGGGCCGCGGGTCGCCGCGTTCGTCGGGATGTAGAGGAAGTAATCGCTGTCCGGCGCGGTGGGCGGGGGAGTGGTTGCGGAGACCGCGCCCGTCCCCGCGAGTATGCCGACCAGCATCAGTGCGACGCACAGGTTCATCATTCGGTGCAAAATCACGCTTCGGTTCCCCAGTGTAAGCCCCACGAACAGCGAGACGGCGTGCTGCACCCACCCCTGCCAATGGCCGTCACACATGATAACGGTTCGCGGGCAGAAATGTTACGGTGACAAGTCCGCAATTTCACGAATACGGATTCATAACCGCCAAGATGCCAAGAGGGAAGAGAGATTTACCACAGAGGACACAGAGCGCACACAGAGAGCACAGAGGGGAAATATACAAAGGTCTTCTCTGTGTCCTCTGTGCTCAATCTCTCACCCTCTTGGCGTCCTTGGCGTCCTTGGCGGTTTAAGGGTTAGCCGCTCAGGGCGGCGGCGTAGAAGCGGAGGTAATCGGCGCTGTGGCCACCCCAATACGCGGCGTCATGGACGCCGGGCCAGGTGTGCCATTCGTGGGGGATGTCGAGTTGTGTGAGTAGATCGTTGAACGATGCGTCACGGTCGTGCCACTCCGTGTCTTGTTCGCCGACATCGAGGAAAATCTTCAACTGTCGCGCGCGCTCAGGATATTGCTGGACGAGGTGGACGGGGTCATGGGCGTCAAAATAGGCTTCATCGCCGAAGAAACCGACGAAGTCCGACATGCTCTGGAAATCGCGCAATGTCGGGCTGTGCATGCCGACGGCGCCGAATGTACCGGGGTAGTTCATCGCCAGTTGCAGCGCGCCCTGTGCGCCCATCGAGAGGCCACCGATCGCGCGATGCTGCGGGTCGGGAATCGTGCGGTAGTTCGCGTCGATAGACTGCACGACATCCTGCGCGGCGTAGTCGCCCCAGCGCTGACCATCGTCCGCGTGATTAACCCAATATGCTTGATCGCCCTGCGGCAGCACGATAATCATTGGCGGGATTTCCCCCGCGTTGATCATCGTGTCGGCGGTTTCGGGGAGGCCGTAGGCGATCCATTCCGTGTTGGAGCCCCCGTAGCCGTGGAGCATGTAGAGCACTGGATACTGCTTCCCCGATTCGGCGTAACCGGTGGGGAGGTAGATGAAGTAGTGCATCGTGCGACCGAGCGCCGCGCTGAGGAAGGTGCGGTCGAGCAGTTGACTGCCGGAAGGGGTCGGGGCAGCGGGCGACGGTGGAGAGGCCGAGAGCGACGATGCCACGTTGACCTCCCTTGTGCCGGGCGTTGCCGTGGCTACCGCCAGCGCAATGGGAGTCGGTGATGGGGCGTTAAGTGCATGCAGTGCAGAATCTGACGGCGCGAGCGCCGCCGCCACGCGCGCGGTGGCGGTTTGCCAGAAAGGAGCGGGACTGGGTGTCGGCGCGGATGAAGGTGTGTCGCCGCCCGTACGACTGCTCGCTGCCGCGCAGGAGCCGAGCGAGAAAAGAGCGGCAATGAGCAGCACCGGCACGCCGAGCAGGAATCCCCGCCGGTTTCGGGGTCGCTTCATTCAGCGGCTCCGGCGCTCGACGACAGTGCGCGGCGCGGCG
>JBPCMC010000143.1:0-21434 GCA_051002645.1 Thermomicrobiales bacterium | reverse complement strand
GGCGTCTCCGGCAACGTCAACAAGTACGTGCCGGAGGGGATCGAGGGGCGCGTCGCCTACAAGGGCGCGCTCGGCCCGCTCGTCTACCAGATGATCGGCGGACTGCGCTCGGCGATGGGCTACGCGGGCGCGGCGGATATCCGCGCCATGAAGCGCGACACCCGCTTCAACCGGATCACGAGCGCCGGACTGCGCGAGAGCCACCCGCACAGCATCTCCATCACGAAGGAAGCGCCGAACTACCGCGCCTCTTCCTGAATCCGTTTGAACCACGAAGACACGAAGAGAGAGGAAGAAAAAGGAGGAATCCTTTCACTCTTCTCCCTCCTTCGTGCTCTTCGTGTCTTCGTGGTTCAAATTCCCTCCGGTTGGCCGATGAGGACGGTGTGCTTTCCTGCGACTTTGGTCAGGAAGAGTGTGCAGGTGCCCGCACCGGTTAGGTGGAGGTCGTGTTGCAGCGCCTCCGGCGTCAGTGGTGAGCCGCGCTTCTTGACGACGACGTGGCCGATGTCGCGCTCGCGAAGGAATGCGCGGAGGCGCTTCAGATTGAACGGCATGGCGGTGTCGATGCGATAGGGGCGCGCGAACGGCGTGGCGATCAGGCGGTCGCTCGTCACGTAGGCGATGGTCGGATCGAGCAGCGCGCCATCGAGGAGGGCGGCGACCTCCGCCACGAGGCGCGCGCGGATCACTGCGCCGTCCGGTTCGTAGAGGTAGCGACGGGGTGGGGAGATTGGCGGTGCCGCCGTAGTGGATGCAATGAGTGTCGCGCCGGAGGGGAGGAGGGTCGCGCGGCGCGCTGTCGTCCCGTCCCGGAGCGCGCCGAACCAGAGCGCGGCCTCCTTGACATCGCCATCGAGCGAGACCCATTCTGCCTCGGCGCCGGGCGGGATCAGCGTATGCGGGATGCCGGGCGCGACTTTGACGCCGACATTGGCGATCCGTCGAACCAGATCGCCGATGAACGACCACGGCGGCTGATAGTCCGCGACATTGAAGACGCGCCGCTCGGCCGTCCGCCGGGACGGATCGAGGAATGCGGCGTCATATCCCATGAGGTTAAACGTCGTCACGTCGTCGCAGCGGACGGAAACGCGGTCGGAGAGATCAAGGGCCGCCACATTCGCGGCGGCAATCGCGGTGGTGAGGGGATCGCGGTCAATCGCGAGGACTTCATGCCCGCTTGCCAGGGCGCGCAAGTCGCCGCCGATGCCGCAGCAGAGGTCCGCGACGCGTGTCGTCGCGCCGTACCGCGCCGCGTGATGGCGCGCGACCAGCCCGCCCGTCGCCTGCTCCAGTCCGGCCTGGGTGAAGTACATCCGGTCCGCGTCCGCGCCGAACTTGCCGTATGCGCGTGCCCGGAGCCGGACTTGCGTCATCGCGGCGGCAACGAGTGCGGCGGGGTAGTGGTGGCGCAACTCCGTCGCGAGCGCGAGCGTATTCGCCTCGGTCAGTCCGCGCGCCGTGATTGCCGCGAGCAGCCGCTGGCCTTCGTCGGCGCGGAGTGCGGAGAATGTCGCTAAATCCATCGTTGCGCCGTGCCCCATCCCTCGCGTACAGTACTGTCGTGCAACCACATGGACTGTTCGACGAGTGTAGTCCACGCGCATCAACCGTGAAAGGACGCGCCACCGTGCAGAGCTTCCGGCCATAAGGAAAGCGGAGCGTGCCATTCGCGATCCGTTTTGCTGTGGATTCAGGAAGTGAGCGCCATGGACGACCAGAAAGCATCAGTGGGTGCGGCGGAGCAATTCGCTCGCCCGCCCGGCACACGTCTCCTCCATAACCGGCAGTTCAACATCTTCTGGGCCGGGCAGACGCTCTCGGCCATCGGCGACGCGGTTGCACTCATCGCCATCCCGCTGCTCGTCTTGCGAGTGACGGGTTCGGTCGCGCAGATGGGGCTCGTCACCGCGACGGTCGGGGTTGGGACGATCATCGCCGGGATCATCGCGGGCCCGATTGCGGACCGCGTTGACCGGCGGCGCTTCATGATCGGCTGCGATCTGGGGCGGATGTGCGTCTACGCGGTCATTCCCATCGGCTGGTGGCTCACGGGGCCGCACCTTTCCCTGATCTATCTGACCGCCGGATGCGGCGCGTTCCTCGGCATGTGCTTCTCGGTGACGAGCATCACCGCTGTCGCCAATCTCGTCGACGCCGATCAGGTCACCGACGCGAATGGTCGCCTCCAAGCAAGTTTTGCATGCGCCAGTATCATCGGCCCGGTGCTCGCCGGTGTGCTCGCCGCGCGGTTCAGCCCGGCGACCGCGCTTGGGGTCGATGCGCTCTCCTTCGCGCTCTCCGCGCTGTCGTTGGCCTGCCTCCGGCTGCGCCAAGCGACCGCGCGGCGGCCCGGCGCGCCTCCCGAGCGCCGCGTGACCGAACTGCTCGCCGGAGTGCGTTTCCTCTGGCGGCAGCCGGTCTTGCGGGCGCTGACCTACATGATCGCCGGATTCTCCTTCCTCACGCTCGGCGCGCTCGACCTCTTCGTCTATCACCTCAAGCACGATCTGGGGCAGAACGATCGCGCCGTCGGCCTCGTCTTCAGTATCGCCTCGACGGGGGCGATTGCCGGTGGCCTGTTCGCCGCGCCTGCACGCCGCCGCTGGGGGTTCGGCGTCTGCTATCTCGGCTCGGCGATTGTCGAAGGGATCGTGCTCGCGGGGATCGGCCTCGCGCCCGCCGTCGCGGTGATGGCGCCGATGGCGGTCGGCTTCACCTTCCTGGAAATCCTCAAGGGCGTCAACTCGATTGCGCTCCGGCAGCAGGTGACGCCGGATCATCTGCTCGGTCGCGTCACCGCCGCGTTCTGGACAATCAACAGCGCGCCGGGCCCGATCGGGGCGGCGCTCCTCACCGCACTGGCGGCGACCTTTGGCGCGCCTGGTATCTTGGTCGCAATCGGCGCGCTCTTCACGATCATCGCGCTCCTTGGGCTGCGCTCTCCCGCGCGTCTCCGCCGCCCGGAAGGGCCATAGCGACGGATAGGGGCTCAGTGGTGACACGCAATTCATCCGGCAGTACCAATCTGGACGTATCGTCAGTGCGTGGACGGATTACGGAAGGGGTAGCCAACGATGCACAGCAAACTTCGGCCGCATGGATGGCACCGGGCCGCGATTGCGGCGGTCTTCGCGCTGCTGCTCGGTAGTCTGATGATGATCGGCAACGCGACGAGCGCTTCCGCCGATGTGTCGGTCAATATCGTCAACTTTGCCTTTGTACCGGGGATATCACTGACGATCCCGGTTGGCACGACGGTCGTTTGGACGAACCAGGACAGCGCGCCGCATACCGCGACGAGCGATACGGAGGGTATCTTCGATACCGGCACGCTGCCCAAGGGACAATCGGGCAAATTCACCTTCAAACAGGTGGGCAGTTTCCCGTATCACTGCAACATCCATCCGACGATGCACGGCATGGTAACCGTCACGGGCGGCACGGCTCCCGCTCCGGGCGCGCCGGCGGCGGGTGGCGCGGGGTCGTTCGCCGACCCCGCCTTCCAGTCGCTCTGGGCGCAGACCGATGCCAATCCGTCCGGCCATTCGTACGTCTGGGGCCCGGCTCCCTTCACGGGCGGGCTGATAGAGGAGTATAAGGATGCGCCCGGCGGCAGCCGAGTCGTCCAGTATTTCGACAAAGCGCGGATGGAACTGAACGCGCCGGGCGGCCCGGTCACGGCGGGTCTGCTCTCCGTCGAATTGATCTCGGGTCGGCAGCAGAATGGCGACACGACCTTCGTCCCGCACGAGCCCGCCAAAGTGACCGTCGCGGGCGACCCGGATAACCCGTTCCCGACCTACGCCGACCTCGCGAAACTGCAAGGCGCGGAGCCCGACAACACCGGCAGTGGCGCGCAAGTGACGAAGATGGTCAACCCGAATGGCGCGACAGCCGTCTACGCTCCCGCATCGACGGACGCATTAGCGAAGACGACCGGCTACGACGCTATGACGAAGCACAATATCCCGAAGGCATTCCTCGATTTCCGCGATGCCCCCGGCCTCGGCGGTATCCAGGCCATCGGCCTGGCGATCACGGAACCGGTCTGGGCAACCGTCAAGGTGAACGGTAAGATGATGCCGGTGCTCGTCCAGGCTTTCGAGCGGCGCGTCCTCACCTACACGCCGGATAATCCCATCCTCTTCCGCGTCGAATACGGCAACATCGGCCGCGCCTACAACGCCTGGCGCTATCCATCGCCGGCCTGACATCTCTTTTGAACCGCCAAGACGCCAAGAACGCCAAGAAATACGGAGAAGATTCTTCTTTTCTCTTCTTCCCTCTTGGCGTCCTTGGCGTCTTGGCGGTTTTCGCATCGCCCCCGAGTTCGGAATATGAACCGGGTGCATGGGCACATTCGTAGTGTTAATGTCGGGCCATGCCGTATCACGGCATGGCCTTCGTCTGGCGTGATCTCGATTGCATCGAAAGAGGGTCTGTGAAAGGCGAATCGGAAGGGATTGACCGCCGTGCCGTGATGCGTGCGATGATTGGCGGCGGCGCTGTCGCGATGGGCGGATGGGCAAGTCTCCGCAGCATCGGTGCGCACAGCGTCACGATAGGGAGCGAGGACGGCGGTGCGGCGCAGACGACACCCGTCGCGCCGGATACGGGCGCTGCATCGTCCACCGCGACTACCGCGATCCGCACGCTGATGGGCCACACGGATCGTGTTCTCGGTGTCGCCTTCTCACCGGATGGACAGTCGCTCGCCTCCGTCTCCTTCGATCACACGATCCGCCTTTGGAATGTGGCGGACGGGTCGGCGGTCATGACGCTCAAGGGGCACTCGGACCGCGTCGATGGCGTCGCCTTCTCACCCGATGGCGCGACGCTCGCGTCCTGCTCCACGGACAAGAGCGTCCGCCTCTGGAACGTCAGCGACGGCACGCCGCTCCGCACGCTCGCCGGGCACACCGACTCGGTGATGGCGGTCGCCTTCGCGCCGGACGGCCAGACACTCGCCAGCGGCGGCTACGATCAGGGCATTCGCGTCTGGACGGTAGCCGACGGAACGCCCGTGCAGACGCTGCAGGGCCATACCGCGCGGGTGTCCGGCCTCGCCTTCGCGCCGGATGGTCAGACACTCTGCTCGAGTTCGTTCGACATGATGCTACGCGTCTGGCAGACGAGCGATGGCACGTCAGTACGCACACTCGCCGGGCACGCGGACAGGGTGACGAGCGTTGCAGTGAGCAAGGACAGTCAGACGATTGCTTCGGGCTCGTTCGATATGACGGTGCGTGTCTGGCAGGCGGCGGATGGCTCCGCCCGCCAAACCTTCACCGGGCACACGGATGCCGTGATGGGCGTGGCGATCGCGCCGGACGGCCAAACAGTCGTCTCCGGGTCGAAAGATGAAACCGTCCGCGTCTGGTCACTCGCGCAGGATGCCCCGCCGCGCACCCTCGCCGGTCATACCGACTTCGTCCACGGCGTCGCGGTTTCGCCCGATGGCGCCCTGATCGCTTCGGCGTCGGCGGATATGACCGTGCGGCTCTGGCAACTAGCGTAAGAGAGGGATACAAAACCACCAAGACACCAAGAACACCAAGAACACCAAGGGATTCTTGTGAATTCTTCTTGGGGCTCTTGGTGTCTTGGTGGTTTACTCCCCGTTGTTTAGGCGGGCATCCCGTCGTCGTCGGCGCGTTGCGACTGCTCTTCAACGGCGTAGGGCACTTTCGCGCTATTTAGTTTATCGATCAACCGGACGAGCAATTCGCCGTCCGCGTAGGCGCTGACGGGCGCGTTGCGGTCGATCGTCGTCACGCCTGCTTCTTTGCAGGCGTCGAGGAACTTCTGCTGACCCTTCTCGATATCGCCCGTCTGCTCGTCCGCCGTCTTTCCCTTGTAGAGCATGTCAAATGCGATGCGTGCCAATATATGCCTCCAATCGTTCTCTCGGACTGCCGACCGCGCGTCCCGTCGCCGCACGGCGACCTACGAACGCACCAACCTCCCACATCCAGAGCGCAAGAATGAATCCGCAAGGTGGCAGCGAACCCGCATGCTTGTCTATGGCGTCACTCGCCCGCGACGGCGGGCGCGAGTTCGTTCCACGCGACTTCCATCGCCTGAATGTCCTTGTACGTCGCATAGAAGGAGCGCCACATCGCGTCGATCGCCTCCTTCGCGGCATCTTTATTGCCCGCGTCGAGCGCGCTCCGAAGGTCTGCCGCTGCCGCTTCTTGCGCCGTGGCGTTCGCCCTGGCCGCATCGACGAGCGCGTGGGATGCCGCGAGGTGGCGGCTGAGGAGCGTGTCCGGCGCTTCGGGCGGTTCGGTGCGGGCGCGGCGTTCATCCCGCGTCGATGCGCCGTATTTGTAGGGGAGTTTGTTCCCGCCGGGGTGGTCCCACTGCGTATGCGTCGGCTCCAGGTGCGGCGTGACGGAGAGGTAATAGATGAGCGGCTGGTCGCCGACGACCTTGATCTGGTGCCACTGGTCGGCGCGGGCGATGCACATCTGACCGGGGCCGAGGATCGCGGACTCACCCTCGACGATGATCTCGGCCTGACCTTCCAGGATGAGGAATATCTCGTGCCCGAGATCGTGGGTGTGCCCGTCGCCCGCCGTGCCCGGCTCCCGGCGAATGACGCGGGCGCGCATCTCCGGCGCGATGAAGAAGTTGCGGATATCCGTGCGATAGTCGAAGACCTCCACCGGCATTTTGCCTCCTCGCTCGTCGCAATGACGATATACGTCGATCCCGTGATGGACGGGTCGTCCATCGTCTATGATCCGATGATAGCAGCATCAAGCCGATAGCACGCGCACGCCGCACCTGCCGTAAGGAGTGAGGGGACCATTGACGCCCACTAACGTTGCACGGATACTACGGTTGTCGTTATCTAATCATGCGAGGCGCAGACGAGGGAGGGCGGCAATGCACGACGGCTCGTTCATGAGGCGTGATGGGGTCCCGCGCATTGCGGTAGCGCTGGTTACGGTGCTCCTCACACTGGCCGCGATCCCCGCGACGCCCGCGTTTGCCGCCACGACCTATTACGTCGGCACCGCAGGGGACGGCACCGGCGTCGTATCGGATTGCGCCACGCCGTCTAACATCGACTGCACGCTCCGCGATGCCCTCGCAGTCGCGATTAGTGGTGGCGACACTGTCATGTTTGGCACCGGCTTCCCGAGCGGAACGCAGACCATCAACATCGCGACGAATGGCACGCTGACGATCGCACATACCGTGACACTGATCGGGCCGGTGACTCAGACGGTAGCAATCGACGGCGGCTACAACCCGACGACGCACACGGGCGGCGTGCGCGTCTTCGATGTTACCGGCACGATCACGTTCACGATGCAAAATCTTACCGTTCAACACGGCAATGTAAACGGTTCGGGCGGCGGGGTCCGCGTCTCGTCTCCCAGCACGCTCGCTGTCACCAATTGCACGTTCACAGCGAACGCGGCAAGCGCCAGAGGCGGCGCGATCTATGGAAACTCGGTGATCGCGTCGGGCACAGGCGGCACGGTCACCGTCGCGGACAGCATCTTCACCGGTAATGCCGTGCTTGCTGGGACAGTCAATGATGGCGGCGGTGCGATCTATATCTTGAATGGCCTGCTGACCGTCACGGGCAGCACCTTTACGGGTAATACCGCGCTCAGCGACAACAACGGCAATAATCCCGAGGGCGGCGCCATTCACATCGAAGAGGTCGATCGAACGAGCCCGGCAATCGTGTCGATCACCGGCGGCTCCTTCGCGAATAACAACGCCGCAGACGGCGGAGCAGTCTGGGACGATTTTGGGCTGCTCACCGTGACGAACGTCGCCTTCACGGACAATATCGCGAGCGGCGATAGCGGGGCGGGCACACCCTTGAGGCCGACGGGCGGCGCGATTTTCCAAGGCGCGGGGACGCTCGCGCTCAGCGGCGGCAGCCTTATGACGAATACCGCGACGGCGGGCCCGGCATTGGGCGGGTTCGGCGGTGGAATAGCCCTGACGGTCGGCTTCGACTGCCTCGGTTGCTCCGGTACTGTCGGCACGATCACGGGGACGACCTTCACGAGTAACGGCAACGGCACTGCCAATGGCGGTGCGATCTATGTCCGCAGCTCCAGCGTCTCCGTTGTCCAGAGTACCTTCACGACGAACCTTAGTTACACGATCTTTCAGGAGAAAGGCGCAACCACGATCAACGGGAGTACCTTTGTCGGCAATACCGACGCCTTCGCCTCCGAAAATCTCTTCAGCGAGACGAGCACGGCGACGATCATCAACAGCACATTCAGCGGCAATACGGGCGTGAGCGGCGTGCTCTCCGATAACGCGACCACGACCACGATCATTAACAGCACCTTCTACGGCAACTCCTCCGTTGGCATTTACCAGTGGTATACGTGCTGCAGCTCATCCCACGCGGGAGCCGTGACGCTGATCAATACGCTCGTCGGAGGCAGCGGCAACGATCTCTATACTGACGGTCCGACGCCAAGCGCCGTCTTTCTTGGTCACAATAACCTGATCGACAACGCGGCCAGCGCAGGCCCTTTCACCAATGGTACGGCGAACAATAAGGTCGGTGTACCGGCAGGCGTGGGGCCGCTCGGCAGCAACGGCGGCCCGACGCAGACGAGGCCGCTGCTGGCAGGCTCGGCGGCGATTGGTGCGGGCGATACAACCGCCTGCGCCTCCGCGCCACCGAATGGGGCGGGCGGTGTGGATCAGCGCGGTTTGCCTCGCCCGTCGGGCACATGCAGTATCGGCGGGTTCGAGCCGCAACCGGTGCCGAACCCGCTGCCGCCGCCGAAACCGGCAGGGCCGAGCCAGGTCGGGCCACCCGCGCCACTGCCGGTGCCACCGCAGCCACCTGGCCCCAACCTTGGCTTGCCCGCCCCACTACCGTCTCGCCGCCCCTAACTGCTGACCGAGGCGCATGTGTCGCTCGTTGATGTGTACCTCGCGGCGGTACTCGTAAGGCTCATCGGGGCAGTGCTGTAGTCTGGTGGCGGCGGGCTTCAGCCTCCCGCCACCATCATGTATCCCTGTACCAATCAGGTTATTTCGCGGGTGCTGGCTGCGCGAAACTGCTCTCATCGGTGAGCAGGCGCGTGACCTGGCTAATCAGATCGTCGATGTCGAATGGCTTGAGCAGCAGTCCGACGCCCTTCTCGGTGAGGTAGCCCTGAATTTCCTGCGCCTTGCGGACCTCCGCCGTGCAGACGAGGACGGGGATCTTCTCCGTCTCGCGGTGCATCTTCATCTTCTGGAGGGTCTGCCAGCCGATATACTCGCGATCGAAGACGAGGTCGAGGATAACGAGGTCCGGCGCGGCGTCGATGATCCGGCGCAAATCTTCCACCGCGAAACCGAGCGCGGTGACGCGATACCCCTCGTCTTCGAGGATCATGCGGAAGAGATCGAGGATCTCCTGTGTATCATTGACGACCAGAATGTGCTTGCCCGCTGCCATCCCCACGGCGTTCGGCATTTCCCATCACCTCCCCGCGCGTAGTGTCGCCGCCTACGGCGCGGGCGTCAATAGGTTAGACGGTGTAGAGAAATCGCCATCCTACAATGCGTGGATCGTGCGGGTCATGCCTGCGGCCAGACAGGGCGGAAGAGCACCCACTGGCCCGGATCGTGGGCGATGACGGCCTCCATGTTGGCGAGGATGCGGCGCATGTTCTCCGCGACATCGTCTGCCGTGTTGCCCGTTCGTTGCAGCGGGACGTGGCGGAGGATAAATCCGTAGCGATTGCCGTCCACGCGGGGAGTGAGTGCGGTGACGATCTCCGCGCCGGTGGTCAGGGCCATGCGGATGTGGCCGGTGGGCAGCGTCGTCGGGGCGCCGAAGAAGGTGACGGGCGTGCCGGTGCCCGACCAGTCGCGATCGACGACCATCCCCGCCACCTTACCCGCCTTGAGCGCCTTCATCACCCGCCGGACGCTACCGGGGTCCTCCACCTGTTCGAGTCGCCAGCCGCGCGACTGCCGCAGGTAACTGACCGAGTCGTGGACGAAGTGCGAGGTCGTGCGCCCGACGAGCAGGTGCGCCTCGTAGCCGCGATTGATGATGTACTGCCCCATGATGTCGAACGCGCCGTAATGCGCGGAGCAGATAATCACCCCCCGCCCGGCGGCGAGGGCGTCGTCAATCGACCGCCAGTCTCCGTCGAGGCGCACCTGCCGTTGTAGGCGTTTGAGCGAGACGCGCGGCACGCGGAGGAGGTCGAAGCCGTTGCGCGCCTGCATCCGAAAAGCGCGTCGTGTCGCGTCCTGGACGGCGACCTCGCTCGCGCCCGCGCCCAACACATGGCGCATATTGTCCGCGACGTTGCGGCGCAGGTTCGTGTTGCGTCGGTAGAAGTAATCGCCGAGTCGATCGGCAAACCAGTAGCCGATTGGCCGCGAGATGCCGAGCAGCAGGACGCTGACGACTTGCGCGGCATAGTTGCCGGCGCGCCGCAACCAATCCGGCGGCGCCTCAATCCACCCTTTGATCACGCCTGCAACCCTTCACACAAAGGCTTCGACGCGCCAGCCGCGCGCTTCCGCTTCTTTCCGGAGCCGTGCGTCCGGGTTGACACAGATCGGGTGCCCGACGAGGGCGAGCATTTCCGCATCGGTGTAGTGGTCGGCGTAGGCATAGGAGGCGGCGAGATCGAGGCGATGCTCGTCCGCGAATCGCTTAATGAGCAGCGCTTTTGCCCGCCCGTAGGGGTGCGGTCCCTCCAGCCGGGTCGTCAGTTTCGCCCCCCGCCCCGGCGCGGACGCCGCTTTGACGGCGAGCCGCGTGGCGATCACATGATTGACGCCGAGGAACTCCGCCATTGGCTGGAGGAGGAACCAGAGCGAGCCGGAGAGCATCACCGTCGTGTGTCCCTCCGCGCGGTGCGCCGTGACCGCCTCGATGCCGCGCGCCGCCAAGCGCGGGCGAATGTCCCGCGCGAAGCAGTCCACGCCCAGTTGCTGCATCTCCGCCAGGTCCTTGCCGCGCAGGTAGGGGCGGTGGCGCCGGATGCTCTGCGCGATCCGCGACGGGGTCGGGCGGAGGTGCTGGAGCGTGAACCCGGCGGTCAGCAGCGCCTCGCGCAGGCCGAGTTGCCGCTTCTCCCAGAGATAGCGGAGGAAAAGGCGTTCCGCAGTCGTGCCCGGCAGCAGCGTGCGGTCGACATCGAAGACCGCGCCGATGGCGGCCGCCGCGCCATCGGCCTGCGGCACGACCGAGATTTCCGTCGCCTCAACTACCGCGCGATTGCCGACGAGTGGGACGGTCGTCTCGACGGCGGCGGGCAGGTTGGACGGGTTCGAGCGTACGCGGTCGGCGGGTTGGTCAGTCACCGGATGCCTCCGGCGGGACAGTCTCGCGTTCGCTCGGAATCGCGCGGCTCTCCCGGCCCATCCTGAAGCGGTCGCGCATCAGCCGCTGTTCCGGCGCCTCGCCGCGCAGATAATCCCACGAGTCATAGACGACCGGCAGACCGCGCACGAAGGAGAGGACGACCGCGCTATAGACGAAGAACCACGTCGCGACGCGGCCACCGGCGGTATCGTGCCACGACAGGAACCCATTGGTGTGCGGCAGGCGCGCGCCGAAGAGGCCGGCGAGGAAGGCGAAAGCCAGCACTTTCGCGACCCCATAGAAGGCGCGCATGAAGCGCGAGCCGGTCAGCCATTGGGTGATCGGCGAGCGCATCATCGAGTTTTTGCCGAAGGCGGTCTTGCCCTCTTTGAGGCCGAGCGAGCGCATCGCGTCGATCATAAAACCGCGCGTAATCATCGCCAGGGGAATCCAGACAGGGATGACGCCGAGGTGGGCGAAGACGATCCAGAAGGTCATCTCAACGACGCGGTCGCCCGCGATGTCGAAGACCGCGCCGAACTCATCCGCCCGGCCCCGCCGCCGCGCCACGATGCCATCGAGCGCGTCGGAGGCGATGATCAGGTAGACTAGGATCACCACGCAGGTGACGGCCCAGGGCTGCCGCGTGTAGAGCAGCCCGACCGTCCCGAAGAGCACGATCAGCCGAATTACGGTTATCAGGTTCGCCACGCGCGCATCCGCCCCCGTAGGCGCGCCGCGCCGTCGTGCGGCATCGCCGTCTCATCCCGAACGCCGCACGAGTATAGCATAGGGAAGGACTGAGGACTGAGGACTGAGGACTGAGGCAAGGGAGCAACGAGGATTACACCCTCATTGCTCGTTGCTCGTTGCTGATTGCTACCGGTGCAACACCGTTAGCAGGACGACCCAGGCGATCGCGGCGACGAGCGCGCCGCCGAGGGTGAGCAAGCGCGCGGCGAAACGGTCGAAGCGGTAGACCGCCCAGGCGAGCGCCGTGTCGGCGGCGAGGACGATGCCGACAATGAAGGGGATCGTCCATAACTCCCGCTTCTCGCCGATCCGGGTTGGCTGGCTCGATCCGGCCGGGCCGAAGTGCAGGGCGATCTGGGCGGGGAAGTGCGTGTAGCGCAAGGCAATGAAGGCGATCATTGCGCCCGCGAGCGCCGCCGCCGCGAGCAGGGAGACGAGGGCCGGTCGGTCCGCCAGCAGCGAGCCGATCCCGGCATCGGGCGCGACAATGACGCGGCGACTGCCGGTGCTCGTCACCTCGTTCGGATAGGCAAACTGCCCGCTCCGCTGAACCTGCGGCATCGCCCCACTGATAGAGGGACTTTGCGGGATCGGGCCGGAGCGGGCGGGATCGTAACTGCGTGGGTCTGGCGGCGCGGCGAATGATCCACTCTGATAGGCCGCGTCCGGCACGGTCGGCAGCGCCCCGCTGCGACGGTCATCCGGCCCGCGCTCGACGGGCGTGAACGGACCGCTCTGGCGCGGTGGCGGCTGTGAGGCGGGGAACTGCCCGGAATACGGCCCGCGCGGCGGTTGATAGGGTGCGGGCGACGGCGCAGGAAACTGGCCGGAGTAGCCGCCGCGCGGCGGTGCGGCCGGGTTGGGCGGCTGCACCGGGATCTGCCCCGGGTCGGGGCCGCGCGGCCCCCCCGGTGCGGGCGGGACGCGCCACCCTGACGTATCGTACGGGTTGTACGATTGCGCCGGGCGGGATGGATCGTCCGGCGGCGGCGTGGCGGGCGGTTCGGGCCGCGCCGCGCTCGTGTCGCTGTCCATCCCCTCGGGGAGGGGCCAGCCAAAGCGGTCGCGGCGGTTGTCAGGTGAGGATGGCGACGGCCCCGACGCCCGCGATGCGCTCGGTCGCTCAGAGCCCGGCGGGGACGCGCCTTGCTGCTCGGGTGCGCTCCGATGGACGGGCGGCTCCGCGTCCGGGTCTGCTCGCTCGCCGGTCTCCTCCGCAATCGTTGGTGGTTCATCGCGCGCGCCGGGCGGCGAACCACCGCCACGGGGATCGCGCGCCTCGTCGTGCCGGCCCGGTGACGGATCGCCTTCCCTCGTCTCTTGGGCGGCGTTTCCCTCGGGTTGTTGGCCCGACGGTGTCGGCGGTTCGCCCTGCCGACGCGTGCGCCTTGGTCCGTCGTCCCGGTCGTCAGGTCCCCGTGATGACATCAGCGGGTCGCCGCCGGGGTCCGCGCGCCGGCATAGACGGGGGTACACCAGTCGCGATGCTCAGGCAGTTTGCCGCGCACGGCCTTGAAGAAGACCTCCTGCAACCGCTTCGTGACTGGCCCGACGACCCCGTCGCCGATGGGTCGGTGGTCCACCGAGGTGACGGGCGAGATTTGCGCGCCGGTGCCGCAGAGGAAGAGTTCGGAGACGGCGTAGAGCTCGCTGCGGTCGATTTGCCGCTCGACGACCGGGATGCCGAGGTCGCCTGCCAAGGCGATCACCGTCGCGCGGGTGATGCCGACGAGGATGTTACTCGCGCCGGGGGGGGTGACGAGCGCGCCGTTATCGACGACAAAGAGGTTCTCCGCGCTCCCCTCCGAGACGTGGCCGTCGCTGGAGAGCATGATCGCCTCGTCGTAGCCGTTCAGTTCTGCCTCGGTGCGGGCGAGGGCGGAGTTGATGTAGATGCCGGTGATCTTGGCGCGGGCGGGCGCGGCGTTATCCTCAACGCGCACCCATGAGGAGACGCACGCCTTCAGCCCCTTCTCGACATCGAGGTAGTTGCCGAGTGGGCGCGTGTAGATCGTCAGCGCGTCGGCGTCGATATTGATGCGCGGCCCGAGCTCCAGCGAATCCTTGTACGCCAGCGGTCGGATGTAGATGTCGTAGCGCGCGTCATTGCGGCGCAGGAGGTCGAGCGTCAGGTCGCAGAGGTCGTCCGCGCTCATCTTCAGGTCGATCATCAGCGTCCGGCAGGAGCGCAGCAGGCGCTCGTAGTGCGCCTTCAGGTGGAAGACGTAGAGTTCCTCGTCTTCCTCATTCCAGTAGCCGCGAATGCCCTCGAAGCAGCCCGTACCGTAGTTGAAGGCGTGCGTCATCACGCTGACCTTCGCCTCGCTGAGGGGGACGAAGCCGCCATTGAAGTAACAAAGCGGATCGTTCATCGTTGCTGCCATCACGCTCGCCATCCTTTCCTCCGCACACCCCGCTCAATTGATTCGCCTATCATACCACGCGCCATCGCAACGGACGCGCCTCGCTCTCGAACTGAGTAGGGTGCGCATTAGGTCTGTGCGTTTTCGCGGTCGTGGGAACCGTGCTCTGCGTTACTCCTCTTCTTGGCCGCTGCTATCGTGGCATCGGAGAAGGTGGACCAGACGAGCGGGATGAGTAGCACGCCCACGATCGCGCCGAGCCAGAAGGGTGCGGTGAGGCCCAGTCCGCTCGCGAGCAGGCCACCCAGTAGCGCGCCAGGGGCGGTACCGATGGCCCCAATGAACTCGAAGGCGCTCTCGACCCGCCCCCGCAGTCCGGCCGGGGTCAACTCCTGGCGTAGCGAGGTGAGGAGCGCGCCCCAGACGATGGCGTGGCATCCGAAAATGGCAAACGCCGCGCCGACCAGGTATGGGGTATGCGACAACGCAATGACAGCGGGCGTCCCGGCCTCGATGCAGATGGCGATTCTCAGAATCCTGCTCGGGCCGAGCCAGGTAATGACACGATGGGCGATCAGGCTGCCCAGCACTCCCCCAAGGCCGTAGGTCGTCAAGAGGATGCCATAGCCCGTCGCGCCGAGGCCCAGACGCTCCTGCACGAAGAGCACCATGATCGCGTTCTGCGCGAGGAGTGTCATATCCAGTAGCGCGAGTGCGAGGGCAATGGTGCGCAGCAGCCGATGACGCCACAGCCACCCGATCCCCTGCATGATCTCGACGCGCAGGTTGGCCGGACCCGCGTTGTCCGCCCGCGCGACCCGGAATGTGCCGCGCAAGGCCACGATGAGCACGGCCGCCGCCGCGAGCCCGCCGGCGCCGAAGAGGAATGGGAGGGCGAGCGCGGTGGCGAAGAGAAAACCGCTCAGCGGTGGGCCAGCGAATTGGCTGGTGATGGTTCGCACCCCGGCCAACCGCGCATTTGCCCTCGGCAAACTCTCCGGCGGGACCACTGCGGGCAGGACGGTCACTGCGGCAATATCGAAGAGCGTGTCGCCGGTGCTGAGCAGGAAGAAGACCGCGTACAGTAGCGGGAGCGTGGCGCGGCCCAGGAGTACCGCGACGCCGAGGCACCCAATCAGCGCCGCGCGGCAGAGCGCGACCGCCATCATGGTGCGTCGGCGGTCGAGTCGGTCCACGAGTGCCCCACTGAGAAGCGCGAAGAGGAGCCACGGCAGGCGTTGGGCGAAGACGAGCCCGGCGACCCGCGCGGGGTCGCGGGTCAGTGTGGCGGCGAGAAGGGGCGCGGCAACGAGCGCGACGCTGTCGCCGAGATAAGAAAACGCGCTCGCCGCCCAGAGTTTGCCGAATTCCCTTCCGAGACCGCTCCGAGGGCGGCCATGCTCGGTTGCTGCTACCATAGCTGATCCTTTCTCCCACGACACCTCGCCGCATGGAGCTCGATACAGACCACTCATGGGCGACGGCGCAGTTGACGCATTCATGTATCGCTTCATGCGATCGGGGCACGAAAAACCACGCACCTGAACATGGCGCGTGGCAGGGGAGGGCGGTCTTTGGGCGACGCTACGGGCACGCCAGCCGGTGAATGCGCAAGGAGAGGCAACACATGTTCTCCCCATGGTGGGGATGCTGCACTATCTCACCCATTACCGCCCAGCTATACCAACAAAATGTGATTTCTCCTTCGCGATCTCTCACCAGCGTAGCACATGGCGTGTGCAACGGGAAGGCAATCTCGCGCGGCGATTGAGCAGATTTGTGGTTGGCGCGGTGGGATGCCCCCACCCCCGCCCCCGCAGGGCGGGCGGAGGAGCGGGGGTGGGGGCCAACAGGGGCATATTCCGCTTTGGGAGGGAGTCAGGGAGTGGGCGGGCCGTCTTCGAGGGTGGCGAGCTTCGCCATCGCCTCGTCGATTGTCAGTTCGCCGCGCTCGACCGCCTGGAGGACGGCGAGGGATTCGGAGAAATCGCTCTCCGGCGGCGCGTCCGGCATCGGGATCGCCGCACCGGGCATCGGGGGCATCGGTGGCCGGGGCGGGGTCGGCGGTACCGGCGGGGCGGCGGACATGGTGGCATGTAGTGGCGCGGTCGCGGGCAGCGGCGGGAGATTGCTGTTCGCCGCGCGGATCGCGCAGTCGCCGCTGACGCTCTTGACGCGGACGGGGACGCCGCCGCCATTGACGGCCAGTGTGCGCCTCCGTTTGCCGCCCTCGGTGGTTGTGGACGGCAGTGCGCAGGAGAGATCGCCGCTCAGGGTCTGCATCGACACCGTCATGCGCGTCTCCTGCGGGACTTGCAGGAGCAGGTCGCCGCTCACCGTGCTGAACTCGTAGTCGCCCTCCGGCGCGAGCGGCGTGATGACATTGAGGTCGCCGCTCGCCGTCTTCGCCCGGCAGGAATTGAGGGCGGAGGAGCGCACCTGGCAGTCGCCGCTCGCCGTGGAAACATCCAGCGTCCCGCTGATCTGATCGAGTGAGACATCGCCGCTCGCGGACTGGATGCCAACCTCTCCCTCGGCCCGTTTGATGCCGATGTCGCCGCTGGCGGACTGGATGTGAACGTGGCCGGTGAGCGTGTGGGTCGTGACATCGCCACTCGCGGTCTGAATCGTCACCGACTGGGAGAGGCGGTCGGCGCGGATGTCGCCGCTCGCGGTTCGCACGCGGATCGTCCCTTCGAGCCGCTCCATGTCGATGTCCGCGCTCGCCGCTTCCGCCTCGACGTTGCTCCGCAGCGGGGTGTGAATTTCCATCGCAATGCGCACACCGTTGACGCCGCTGCGCAGCAAGCCGAAGAGCGAGTCGCCCCGCCCTTGCCCGCGCACCTCGGCATGGATCGTCTCGGCTTGCTCTTCCAGGATGATCTCCAGGTCGCGCCCGATGGCATTTGCGGGTTGGACCGTTATCGTCACCGCGACATCATTGCGCTCTTCGCCATGAATCTGCATGGTGCCGCTCGGAATGCGCGTGACGATAGTCGGCGTGACGCCGGGCGCGAGGGTGAAGGTGCGTTCGATACGACCGTTTTCCATTACCTATTCTCCGTTTCCGGCCGCTGGGGGTCGTCTCGCTTGCCCCGCCGACCGATGCGCATCTCGATGTCACCGCTGCCCTTCGCGCCGCCGACGCGCAGGTAGAAGGCCGCTTCCCGCGCCGGGATACGCCCGGCCGCGACGTCCGCCAGGATCGCCCGCCGCTCCTCCTCGGGGGTGAGCGTGGCGCCCTCGGCGGGCGGCGGGGCGTCGGCGTACGGGGCATATCCCATCGCGCGGATCACCTCATCGAGCCGCGCGCGGACAGTCGGATAGGAGATGCCCAACTCCGCCTCGACATCCTTGATGATGCCGCGATTCTTGATGAAGACCTCGACGAAGGCGAGGTGCTCGGGGCTCAGGACATCGAGGCGACCGCCGCTGCCGAAGGTGAATCGCCCCTCGATGGCGATCCCCGTCGTCGGCCCTTCCAGCCGCGTGATGACGAGGGGCTCGCCCGTCACGGGGTCCTGCCGGGGGGCGGGGTAAACCGGTTTCTCGCTCGCCATCGTTAGAACATCCTTCGGAATGTCAGCGCTGCTTCGTCCCGCCAGTGCTGCCGCATCGTTTCCATCTCCTCATGTAGCCGGTTCGCCGCCGCAATCGCAAGGAGGTCGGGTGCTTTCGCCTTCGTCGTCACTGCTGCCGGCACGGCCGGGTAGGTCACGCGGGCGAGCGACTGCACCCGGAATGTCACACGCCAGCGCTCCGCAATCGTCAATGTCATGGTGTACCGTCCTTTGGTAGAGCGTACCATCAGCGGCAATCCGCCGACATCTCGGATCATAGCAGACGATATTGATTTTGTCAATATCGATATTAATATTGTTGAGGTGAGGCGGTGATACCCTAATGATCTGCCTCAATTGGCGGCACGGCGGCGTGGTTCGCGCCGTCGCTCGGCCCGCCAGCCAACCGGGTCATGAAGGCGGAAATCATATCGATCGGGAGCGGGAAGACGACGGTGCTGTTCTTCTCGGTGGCGATCTCGGTCAGTGTCTGCAAGTAGCGCAACTGGATGGCGATCGGCGTCTGCTGCATGACGAGCGCGGCGTTGTGCAACTGCTGCGACGCCTCGAACTCGCCCTGGGCATGGATCACCTTCGCCCGCTTCTCGCGTTCCGCCTCCGCTTGCCGGGCCATCGCGCGCTGCATCGTCTGTGGCAGTTCGACATCCTTCAACTCGACGATGCTCACTTTGATGCCCCACGGCTCGGTCTGCTCGTCGATGATCGTCTGGAGGCGCTGGTTGATCGCCTCGCGGTCGGAGAGCAACTGGTCGAGTTCGACCTGGCCGATCACATTGCGCAGGGTCGTCTGGGCGATCTGCGACGTGGCGCGGACATAATCGGCGATCTGGACGATGGCGCGCTGCGGGTCGAGGACGCGGAAGTAGGTGACGGCGTTGACGCGTACGGTCACGTTATCCTTCGTGATCACTTCCTGCGCGGGAATGTCCATCGTCACGATGCGCAGATCGACCTTGACCATCCGCTCGACGTAGGGGATGAGCAGAATGACGCCCGGCCCGCGCGCCCCGACGAGGCGACCGAGCCGGAAGACGACGCCGCGCTCATACTCCTGCACAATCTTGATGGTGGAGAGGAGCGTCACGACGACGATGATGACGACCGCGACGATGACGGCGAGCGCTGCCTGATTCATGATGGACTCCTTGTGGACGATGGATCGTAGGCGCCGGGCAGAGGCGGGAGCGTCGTCGCGGTTTCGGGTGCGTACTGCACGACGAGCGTGAGGTCGGTAACATCGAGGATGCGCACCGGCGCGCCGACCGGCAGCGTCACGCCGTCCGCCGTCACCGCGCGCCACCGCTCGCCGTGAACGAAGACGACCCCGATGGGCGCGAGTTCCTCCCGCACGACGCCGAGCTCGTTTTCCAGTCCGCTGGCGCCGGTCGTCACCGGGCGGTCGCGCGCGATGATCACCTCGAAGACGGCGAGCGCCGCGAAGGCGATCAGCGCCAGCACGAGGGCGACGATCAGGACGACCGGCACCGCGCTCCCCGTCCCCTGCGCCAGCACGATCAGGCCGACGAACAAGATCACCAGCCCGCCAACCGCGACGCTGCCGTGCGTCGGCGCGACGAACTCCGCCGCAAACAAGGCCAGCGCGAGGGCGAGCAATACCCCGCCGGCAATGTCCGCCCCGGTAACAGTGATCGCCGCGAGGCTCAAAAGCCCAGATACGCTACTATTCATGGTCCGCCCTCCCGTGGCGGCACCGTTCAATGTGCCTCTCTTAGTATAGTACCAATGGATCGGGCGGGGTCGCTTCTGTCATGCTTTTCTCACGATGCGGAACGACACGATGGGCGGAGCTCGACGGGGCATCAATCGACAGGGCAGTTAGCCCCGCGCTGTTCTCCTCCCGGAAAACGAACGTTTTTGAGAATCACACTGTTGCACGATCTGTTTCTGCTATGTTTCGGAAACACTCTGAGATGACTTTCGAGACTCGCCAGTCTCAAAAGAAGTCTCAAAATCTACCAAGTCTCGCCGCTATGAATATGCGTGAGCGCTTCTGCAAGGTAGAATGATACCGTCACACTGATCGCGCATGTCTCAGGGGGCGATAGATGCGGGCGAAGTCGCACATTTGGTTGGTCTTGTTGACAGGGCTGATGGCCGGGTGCATGAGCGGCCCGCATGCCACAGTCGTTTCGACTGCGATGACTCCCACGGTGCGCGTCGTTCCATGCCCTTCCGTCGGAGACGGCTATTATCCCTACCCGACCCCTCTTCCGTCGGCAACGCATCCATTCGCGTTCCGCATGGCGGATGGCACGATTCTCTATCAAGGAAGAGTCGCCTTTACGCTGGCTACCGGGGGCATATTCACGGGCTACGCGGTCTATGTGGAGAACACCGGGGTAGGTCTAATACCGCTCGATTTGCGCGACTTCACGCCGATCCTGGTGAACCCCGCGGATGGACCCGCTGCCATCATCCCCAGCGGCAGGTCCGGCCTGATTCAGGCGTATCCAGGCGAATCCGGCTATAGCCCCGACTTCGCGATTCGCAGCGGCGCCGGGTCTCGGCCTGTCGCTTTTTCGGGGATACGATGGCGCATGACGGGGAGCGACGACACGGTGGAGATTCCTTACGAGAAGCCAGCACAGGCCTTGGTTATACCGACACGGTCATGTTAGCCGCTGACAAATGCGCTGCCATCAGTCCCGCCAAACGAACCTATTCGAGACAACCCCGAACGCTGTTCAGCGTCGCCGATTTTCCCAACGAATCGCGTTCAGTAAACCGTCTCTTTATCAACGCCCTGGTCTGGCCGTGTGTAGCTGGGTTTTGGGACACGCTCCTTCTTCCCTTCGAAGAAGCTATCTACAAACTGTCTCAAACCCCCGATGCCATCTGGCAGCAGCACGACCGGCACGTTCACGTTCCCGATCCGGCGAAGTAGCGGATTTGCTCCTCCAAGTAGGCGATTCCGAAGCGTTCGTGCAGCAGGCGTAGGTCCTGGAGATCCTTGGCCTGCAGCGCGTAGCCCGTGTGCGTCGCCATCTGCATCTCGGCTGACAGGCAGCGCACCGGCGTGCTCGCGATCATGCCGCGCCCCGCGAGTGCATCCGGCGGGAAGATGAAGGCCGTTTTCCAAGCGGGGATCCCGTCGCCGCGGCTATCGAACATCAGCACGTGGACATCGAGTTCGTGGCCGGTCCCGTTCCGCAGGACGAACGCAGTGGCAACCTCGCTGTCGCCCCCATTCTCTCTGCCGATCAATGGGAGCCGAGCCGCGTGGGCAACCCAGCGGTTTTCCCCCCAGATCTCCTTGAGTGCGAAGCCACGCTCGGCAAGCACGTCGGCCAGCCTGCCCAGATCGTCGAAGTGCACGAGGGCATCAAAGTCCTTATGTGGCCGTGCCTGTTCCCCGATCAGGGCATCGATGCCCCAGCCGCCGTCGACCCATACCCG
>JBPCMC010000142.1:0-14580 GCA_051002645.1 Thermomicrobiales bacterium | reverse complement strand
TTTCCGAGCAAGGGAGAGGGGGACAAAATCCGGGGAAGTCACATCAAGCAATGTCCCTTCGCATGATCCACCCCTCCCCCTCCCCCCAAAAAAGGGAGATGGGCCGGGGGTGAGGTTCCCTGCCGGTCCTGTGTTCGTGCGATGTGATACAGTACGGCCCGATGATTCGGGTTGGCTGGGGATGATCGTACATGCACGTAACCGACAGGGTGGCATCCGTACCGGCAAACGACACGCGGCGGACGGCACCGACGCCGACTCATGTCGCGCTCGACGCGGTTGATCGGTATGCGCCTGCGCTTCTCGCTGCGCTGGTTGTCGCTTGGATCGCGCTCTTTACACTGATCAGTATGTACTGGCGCGACAATCTCCGCTGGGGATTCGATGTCGTCGACTACTCCCAACCGATGTGGAATACCATGCATGGCCGCATCTGGGAGGTCTCGCTGTACGACTGGACAGCCACGGAGCTCGGCCACGACCTCGTTCCCCTCGAACTGATCCTCGCCCCGCTCTATCAGTTCCTCGGCGGCACGATGGCGCTCATCGTGATTCAGTGCACCACGGCAGCCCTCGGCGGTATCGGGGCGTACGTCGTCACGCGCATGGCGCTACCGGCGCGGCATCGTGGCATTGGCCTGTTGGCGACGGCGCTCTACCTGTCGCTCGCCTTCCTCCAGCGAACGACGGTAGCGGACTTTCAGGCGCGCAGTATCATCATGTGGACATTCTTCTTCGCATGGTACGGCTACCGGACGCGACGCCCGTGGCTGGTCTGGACGATGCTCTGCCTCGCGCTGTTGAGCAGGAGCGATGTCGGTCTCGTCGTTGCCGCGTTCGGTATCTACTCGCTGCTTGAACGACGTCGGTGGCGCTACTCGTGGCTGCCGATCGCCGTGGGCGCCACATGGTTCGTCCTCGTTGTCTACGTGATCGTGCCGCATTTCTCTAAGACGGGCTTTATCTACGAAGACAATTACGGCTGGCTCGGCGGCGGGGTCAGCGGCATCGTGAAGTCCGTTCTCACGCGCCCGTGGTACGTCATGCAAGGCGTTGTGACCGGGGACAAATTGCGGTACACCTTCGACCTGCTCTTCCCATTCGCCTTCCTGCCGCTGCTCAAGCCGCGCATCCTGCTGATCCCCCTGCCGATTTATCTCCTAAATGTCCTCTCGAACTACGATGGGCAGTACAAGCTGATCCATCATTACAACGCGCTGATCGTGCCGTTTCTGATGATTGCCGCGATCGAAGCCATCGCGGACGTTGCCGAGCGGCGGGGTTTGGCCGGCGCGCTGACGACTGCCCTGCTCAGCCGTGTGCGCATGTGGCGACCGACGGGTGGCATCGTCGCCGCAACCCTTTGCGCCCTCATGCTGCTCTGTAGTTTCGTGCAGAATCAGACGGTCACCAGCCCCGCGCAGTCGTATCTTCTCCACCACGATCCGAGCGCACGGGCGCAGGCGGGGCGGCAACTTGTCCGAATGGTGCCGCGCGATGCACCCCTCGCGGTGACGACGAGACTTGGCGGCGTCACGCCGATGCGCCAGCACTTGTACATGTTCCCCGGCGACCCACGCTACCACAATCCCGCGCTCGTCGACCGCGCCGATTACATCATGGGCGACACACAACGGACACCGATGGAAACTGCGGCAATCGAGCGATATCGCACCGATCCGGCGTGGGAGGTCGTGGACGAGCGGGGCGGCTTCATCCTGATGCGCAAGCGACAGCCGGGGGGCGGCGCGTAATGGCCCGTGGCGATGCGACCCTCGCGACGACACCCCCCACGATCCAGGCGCGCGATGACACGCCAACAGCCTTGCGTCGCGCCATCACCGCGCTCGACGCGGCCGCGCCCCTGCTGCTCGGCCTGGCGATGCTCGCCTATGTCGGGGTCATCTTCGCGGCGTCGAAATGGCAGCTCGATGGGTTGCACATGGGCTTCGACCCGCTCGTCTACGAGCAGCCGCTGTGGAACACCCTGCACGGTCACATCGCCGAGCAATCTGCCCTCTCCTACACGACATCGGCGTTCGGGCAGGACCTCTTCCTCTTCCATTTCGTCCTCGTCCCCTTCTATGCCGTCAAGCAGACGACGGCGACGCTGCTCTTCCTCCAGACGGTCGGGGCGGCGGGCGGCGCGCTCGCGGTCTACCTGATCGCGCGGGACGCATTGCCCGGCACGCGGCTCGTGCCGCTGCTCTTCGGCGTGCTGCTCCTCTCGTACGTGCCGATGCAGAATGCCAACCTCTACGAGGTCCAGCCGCGCTTGTTCGCCGCCACCTTCCTGCTCTTCGCCTATTGGTGCATGACGCGCGGCTACGCGGTCGGCTTCTGGGTCTGCGTTGTGCTCGCGATCATCAACCGGAACGACACCGCGCTCGTCATCGCCGCGCTCGGCTTCTACGAGCTGCTGACGCGGCGGCGCGCCGTCTTCAGTTGGGCGCCGCTGCTCTTCGCGATTGTCTACTGGGTGCTCGCCGTCTTCGTGATCATCCCGGCGTTCGCGCACGGCGCGCAGTTCTCCTATCTACAGAACTATGACTGGCTCGGTGCGACGACGGGCGAGATCGTGAAGACGATGCTCACCCACCCCTTCTTCGTCGCACGCACCGCCTTCGGGCCGGATCGCTGGCAGTATCCGGTCAGCCTGCTCTTCCCGCTCACCTTCCTGCCCCTGCTCGCGCCGCGCCCGCTGCTGATGGCGCTGCCGCCCTTCCTCATCAATATCTTCGCGGGCGACCACTACAAATACCAGCGCGACATCTTCCACCAGTATTCGGCGCTTATCACGCCGTGGCTCTTCGCCGCCGCCATCCTCGCCGTCGCCGCCCTCGCGGACGGCACGCACCCGCTCTACCGTCTCATCCCTCGGATCAAAACCGCCCCCCAGCGGATACCTGCTATCACCGTCAGCGCGGGCCTCGTGCTTGTCATGCTGGCATTGAGCGCGTTCCAGTTCGCCTACACGAAGCCGGACAAGCTCGCGAGTTGGGCGGAGAGTGGCGGTCGCCTCTCTCAGGCGGACAAAAATCGCGCCGCCTCGGTGGACCTGCTGATCCCGATGATCCCGAGGGACGCGCCCCTGAGTGTGACGAGCCTCGCGGCGGCGCGCGTGCCGTTGCGCCGCTCCCTGTACGAGTTTCCGGGCAACGAATTCTACGACACCAACCTGATCGACCGCGCCGACTACGTCCTCGGCGACCGGCGACGGGACGGCGCCACCGAGGGCGCGGCGTTGGACACACTGAAGGCGAACGGCCAGTGGCAGTTGGTCAAGCGGCAGGGCGACTTCGAACTGCTGCGTCGCATCGCGCCACCGCCGGGGCGGACGGGATGACCGTGCGATCTGCCGGCAGCCGTGGCATGGGAGCGATACGCACCGCCATAAAACATCCGACGTTCTGGGCATTGATCGGCGCGATTGCGCTGGCGGCGATCTATGGTCGGGTCGCGGTTGCCAACCTCACCTACGGCGTTGTCGGCGGCAATAGCAACGGCTATGAGGATGTCTGGAACGATTACTGGCTGAAAACGCGCTCCATTTGCACCGCAACCCGTTCTACACCGATTACCTCTTCGGCCCGAACGGGGTCAGCCTCCGCTTCCACACCCTCAATCCATTCGGCGGCTTGATCGCCCTGCCGCTTTCGCCGCTGATCGGCATCGTCGGGGCGATGAATCTAAAATTTCTCCTCGCCCTCGTCGGTAGCGTCTTCTTTGGCTACCTGCTGATGCGCGACCAGACGGGCAGCCCGCTCGCCGCCTTCGGCGGCGCGGCGCTCTATGCCTTCGCGGGCGACCAGACCATTGCCTACTTCTCGAGCGGCGCGGAGAATTACCTGACGGGGACGGCGCTGCTGCCGCTCTTCCTCTTCTTCCTCTTCCGCGCGCTCGCCCGGCCACGATGGTGGGGGTACGCCGCCGCCGCGTCGGGCGCGCTGCTCGCGCTCTGCCTGACGGACTGGCAGTACACGATGTTCGCGGTGCTCATCACCGTCGTCTATGTCGTATTCGTGCTCGGCACGCGGCAGTCGTGGCGCGCGAAAGCGATTATCGCGGGGAAGGCGGCGCTGATCGGCGGCGTCTGGGCGGCAATCGTCTTCCTGCCGCTCGTCCTGCCGATGATCCGCGAGTCGCGCGCGTCGCCGTGGCTCAATGTCAGCGGGCAGGCGACCGCGCTCTCCCGCACGCTCGTCCAGTCGTTCCAGATCGGCCTCGGCAATCCCGGCTATCTCGCGTTCCTGCTCGCGATTGGCGGGTTGGCGCTGCTCTGGCGGCGGGCGGCGGCGCGCCCGGACCGTGCGGCGGTGTTGTTCTGGGCAATCGTCGCGTTGTTCGCGTCCGTCCTCGCCCTCGGGCCGCGCTTGAAACTGACCGAGGGGCACGTCATCGACCTGCCGCTGCCATACGATCCGCTGACGCGCCTGCCCGTCTTCACGGCCGGGCGGCGGCCGCAACTCTTCTCCTTCATCGCCATGCTCGCCTTCGGCGTGGTCTTCGCCTTCGCGCTGCGCGAGCTCTTCGTCTGGCTCCGCCACGTCATCGCCCGGCGGGAGTGCGGCGCGGTATCGGACCGGCTGTCGCGCGTAGCGCCGATTGCGATCGTGGCAGCCACGCTCGTGGCGACGCTGGCACCCTTCGCGGCCCGCACCGGAGACGCGAAGGCGTTCCCGCTCCAGACGCCGCCCTTCTATCGGGATGTCGTCGCGAAAGACCCGGACTGGTACGCGATCCTCGAATTGCCGCTCTTCTCGGCGAACCGTGGCGCGGACTGGCCCGCCAATCAGATCATCCACGGCAAGCAGATCTTCGACGGTAGCCTCTCGCGCGACCACAAATTGGAGAGCCCGAACATCTTCGCCACGCACGCGACCTTCTACCGCGATCTCTTCTCGGCGGGCCAACCGGACAAACAAGAGCAGTTCCGCCCGACCAAGACGCCGGACATCCTCACGCCGCCCGATTACGCGACCGACGGGCTGCCGCTGCTGAACTATTACCATGTGCGCTATATTGTCCTCTATCCCGACGCATTGCGCGCCGCCGCGCCCGACGCGCTCGCGAACACCCGGCAACTGGTCGGGCAGGCGCTCGGCGCGAGTGTGCGTCCGGTCTACGTCGACGCGATCACCGAAGTCTACCGCGTACCGGACGCGCCATTGCCCGCCAATCCGGTCTTCATGGACATCGGTAGCAGCGGCTGGTTCCCGGCGCAACTGACCCCGACGAAAGAACCCTATCGCTGGGCGGACACGGCGAACGGCACGTCCGCCGAATTCCTCATCTTCAATCTCAGTCAGCAGCGGCAGCGCGTCAG
This sequence comes from Thermomicrobiales bacterium, assembly GCA_051002645.1. GTDB lineage: Bacteria > Chloroflexota > Chloroflexia > Thermomicrobiales > JALYUS01 > JALYUS01. Next base: position 9,254 of record JBPCMC010000142.1, on the reverse strand, counting down.
TGTGCGGATGACGGTGCAGAACTACGCCCAGCCGCGCACGGTGGATGCCGCGATCAATGGCGCCACGCTCGACCACTTCACACTCGACGCGCGGCGATCACCCGGTCGCCGTCGAGTTTGACTTGCCGCCGGGCATGAACACACTGACGCTGCGTTCGCCACAGCCGCCGGTGCCGGTGCAGGAACCGGGCGCGCGGGATAATCGCTTGCTCAGTTTCAGCGTTCGCGGTGTACAGATGGCGAAGAAGTAGCGAAGACGAAGCGACAATCTCGGCTAACTGCGCTGTTTTTGCCACACGTCGATGCCTTCTTGCGTCAGGCGGACGGCGATTTGCTCGCCGCGCTGCACATCCTCGATGAGATTGCCCGTCTCCAGCGCCTCGACAGCGGCGATCAGGTCCTCGTCGTTCATGCCGAGTTGCTCGGCGATGGCGTTCGCGTCCACGAATGGCCGATCCGATGTCGCGCCGCGCTGACAAATCTCATCGAAGAACTGCGTGGTCATGCCCATTGCTGCGCTCCTCTTTCCCGTATGCGGTCAACGACGCGGAAACCCTATCGCAAGGAGCGTGTGCCCCCGCCCTACGAGACGGTCTCATAATAGCCAAGCCGCCAAGGAAGGGATTTACCACAGAGAGCACAGAGAACCACAGAGAACACAGAGGACACGGAGAAGACCTTTGTATATTTTCCCCTCTGTGCTCTCTGTGGTAAATCTCCCTCTTGGTGTCTTGGCGGTTTATTCTCAGCACGTTCTTTATCGTACGTCGATTGCCAGCACCTGCACGGCGTTGTTGCCGTAGCCGAGGCGATTCCATACCGGGCTATCGGGCTGAGTGGCGCCGGAAGCATCAGTCGCGCGCGCCCGGAGCGCGTGACGGCCCGGTTCGGCGCCGCCCCAGTCGAAACTCCACTCCTGCCACTCGTACGGGCCGCTCGGTGGCGCGACGCGGGCAGGCTGCCACTCACCGGCACCGTCGATGCTCACCTCGACCGCAGTAATCGGACCGGCGCCGGACCACGCTTTGCCCCGGACGGTGTAGGGGCCACGCGCCAGCGTGTCACCAGGCGCGGGATCGGTGAAGAGGGCGCGTGGTTGCATCGCCGTGACCGCTTCGCGCGGTCGGTCGGACCATTCGAACTGATAAGATTTGGTCTGGAACTGGCCCTCATACGGCGCGGTCAGCACCTCGATCTTCGCCAGCCACTTGACCGACGCCATGCCGTACCAACCGGGCACGAGCAGGCGCAATGGGGCGCCGTGGTCGGCATTCAGCGGGGCATCATTCATCGCCCAGGCGACGAGCGCCTGGGTAGCGGCGTCGCGCGCGCGTTCGAGCGCGAGCGCGCGACCGAAGGGAATATCCGGGCCGCCCTTATACAGGCCATGATCGGCACCCTCGAAGTAGACCTCGACACCGTCCGCGCGGGGAGCGGCCTGCTCCAGAACCAGGTGTAGGGGCACGCCCGTCCAGCGCGCGGTGCCGACCGCGTTGCCCGCCCAGGGCTCGCCGGTCGGCAGCGGCATCAGACCGATCCGACCGTTACCGGCGCACTCCAGCGTGACGGTCAGGGTGGTCGCGGGCATCGCCTGCAATGCGTCGAGCGTCAGCGTCAGCGGCCGTTCGACCGCGCCGCCAACCGTGAGCGTCCCCGGATGATTGGGCAAGGGGAAGTTCGAGCGGACGTAGTGCAGCGATGTGGGCGTCACCGGCTCGCGGAGCGCCGCGTGCGGCGTCTCGGCGTTGAACGGCTCCGCCTTGACGACGACCAACTGAGATCGATCCATTGCCATGCGCGTGCTCTTCCCTTCCGTCCTCCCGATGCGCCCATGCGTTCACGCAGTGGCGCTCCCTGCCAGTTCTGCGAGTGTATGTGTCCCGTGAAACGCGCGCAACCGCAACGACCAGGGCGTATGCGTTGCAGCCTTCGCCAATCCGCTCGGCCCTCCCCGAAGGGCAGGCTTCTCCGCGTCACGCGCCGATGAGTATAATGCACGATGGGAGGCGTCGCTGACGCCATGCACCCTCTCTTGTATCATCGACATGAACATCCATTGCCGCAACATGCGAGCGTACGTAGGAGCCACGTCATGCGCGCGATGCCAACATTCGACTTGAAGCGCTTCTTCAACCAGGCGGCAGCCCAAACGGCCCGCGCGAATCTCAGCCCCTCGTTCGCTGAGCCGCTCGGGACGCCGGACCTGCTCGCGCTCGAACCAGACGCTGCCGAGCGCCTCGCGGCCCTGCCCCTCGGGTACACCACAGCATTTGGCGGCAGTGAGCTACTCGACGCCGTCGCCGCACGCTATGACCGTCTCGAACCGGGGCAGATCGTGGCCACCTGCGGCGGCGACGATGCCCTCTCCTCGCTCTTCATGGCGCTGCTTCAACCGGGGGATCATGTGATCGTCCATAGTCCGGTTTACCAGCCGCTCACCTCGGTCGCGACGTGGTGCGGAGCCGAGGTGACGCTTTGGGCGGCAGAGGAGGAGGCGGGTTGGGAGCCGCCCCTCGACCGCCTGGCGCATCTGCTGCGTGCGACGACGCGCATGATCGTGGTGAACTTCCCCCACAGCCCGACAGGATACGTGCCCGATCTCGCCTACCTCGATCGGCTCGTCGCGATCGCCGAGGACGCGGGCTGTCTGCTCGTGGGCGATGAGATCTATCGCGGCCTCCCGCTGGACGGCGCCGTTGAGCCGCCGAGCCTCGCCGACCTCTCCGCGCGGGCGGTGACGCTCAACAGCGTCTCGAAGACCTACGGACTGCCGGGGCTGCGGGTCGGCTGGCTCGCGACGCGCAACGAGGACGTGCGCGATGCGGTGAGGGCGTTTCGCATGCACCTAAACACCTACCTCGGCGCACCGGTCGAATTCCTCGCCGCCCTCGCTGTCCGGCACAGCAATCGCATCCTTGCAGGCAACATCGCGCTCGCGCAGACGAACCTCTCCCTGCTGGATGCCTTCCTCGCCCGCCACGCAGACCGTTTCGTCTGCGTGCGCCCTCGGGGTGGGGTGGTCGCCTACCCGCGCTGGCTCGGCGACGAGACGACCGGCGCGCTGAGCGCCCGGCTGCTGCGCGACCACGGGCTGTTGCTCGCATCGAGCGCCCATTTTGCCGGGGGAGAGCGCCACGTCCGGCTCGGTTTCGGCACCGCCGCGTTCCCGACCGGGCTGACCCTGCTCGAGCAGTCGATGCAGACGAGCAACGCGGCGACGGATTGATTGCCGCAGTACCACGACAGGTTTAGGAATTACGCAGAATCATCGAGCCGGTGGCGTTAGCCGAATGCGATTCAGTTACGCGTGATCGGCGGGCAGCTGCAGCGGTGCGTAGGGGCGGTGCTCGAACCGCCCTCCCCGGCCTGTCGGCGTCCGTAGTCATCCACCGAGGCAGCGGTATGGCAGCGGTGGGCGGTTCAAGCACCGCCCCTACGGATGGATACCCTCGCGCGTATCTGAACGGTATTGGGCTAAAGCCCGCCGCCACCAAGACGATAATCGCTCTCAGGTTAAGAGGTGATAGGAGCATCTGGGGACCCGCTCGATACAGTTGCGACGGGCTGCCGATCCTCTGCGCGGTCGATGGCGAGCGATGCGGAACCGGCGTCCACGTATGATGCGGCGTTCCTCGTGCGCTCCGCCCGCCATGTCACGACCGCCACGATGAGCAGTAGGACGAGTGCGATGGCGCGACCGTCGTAGTCGATCACGAACGGCCAGACCGGGCGAGAGGGGAACCACTCATACAGATAGCCAATACCGGCGCTGCCGACGACGATGCTCACGGGCAGGAGCAGCGCGCCCCGCACGAGGGGCACGCAGGCGAGGAGCAGCAGCACGTACCACGGCTGGCTCGGCGTCGCGAGCGTGAGGAGCACGATGAAGAGGAGCGCGATCCGATCGGCGATGTCCCGCACCGACAGCGCCGGTCGTAGCCAGCACCACCCCGCGCACGCCATCATCGCCGCCAAGATGCCGGCCTCATACCAGTTTGTCGCGGAGACGAGGGCGAGCGGCGAGCGTGCGAGCAGGGCGACCGGATTACCGGGCAACCGGTTCGCCAGCCAGGTGACCTGGTGTAGCAGATAGTACCGCTCGCCGGAGGTAATGCCCTCCTGCCGCACATAGCCGGGCAGGAAGCCGAAGACATGCGCGCCGACCGAGAGGAAGGGGGCATAGGCGAGCGCCGTCGTCGCGAGCAGGGCGGCAAGGAGGCGGACATTGCGGCGCGGGGAAGAGAAGAAGGCAGGCAGCGCGACGAGCGCGTAGAGCTTGATGAGCGTCGCGCAGGCGAGCAGCCCGCCCGTATGACCGGAGCGATCCGCCATGCGCGCGTGCAGCGCCAGCACGATGAAGAGCGCCGCGACCGCGTCAATATGCCCGCTGTGGGCAACTTCGAGGATCAGTAGCGGATGCCATGCGTAGAGCAGCACGCGCTCCGGTCGTATCCGCGCCCGCACGAGCAGACCGACGAGCAGGGCCGTGGTGACGAGGTCGAGGAGCACAAAGGCGAGCTTCGTCCACGCCACGCTATCGGGATGGAGCCAGTAAATGGAGAGGAAGACCGCCTGCGCGACCGGGGGATAGATCGTGCGAACGGGTTTGCGGTTGATGCCGGGGTAGATCGCCGTGTCCCGGAGATACACCACCGCCGGATCGTTCGGCGCGTAGCGGTACGGGTTGATGCCGGCTGCCTGGATGCGCCCGTCCCAGACGTAGCGATAGAGGTCGTCGGAGACGGTCGGCGTCTGCGGGACGAAGGCGAGGCGGGCGCCGAAAGCGATAAGGAAGATCAGCGCCAGTGTCCAACGCACCGGGGGCTTGCGCCAGATCACCCAGGCCGCCGCGAGCGCGTAGATCGCCAGTTCAATGGCGAAGATGGCGGTGAAGGCGTGATAGTGGGCGGCCACCACCCGCCACCGGGCGATCACGCCCGTGAGGGCGATCAGCGCGATGCCACACGCGGCCAGCACGCCGAGGTCGAGCAGCGTGCGCCCCGTTGTGTGTGGTGCGTCCCGGCGGTCGAAGGCCACGAGACGCCCGTGCCATCTGCGCGCCGCGATGAGCGGCGTACGCAGATGGTGGAAGCGGCGCGGGTCGGACATGCTAGACAACCGAGACGGTCACCTGTTGATAGCCCCGCGCACCCTGCGGCGCGATGTCGTGGAAGGCGGAGATTTGGAGTGCGCCAGTACCGTCGGTGGCGCGCACGGTGAGGCGGTACATGCCGGGCCGTGGCGGTATCCAATCGGCGCTCCAGAGCGCCCACGAGAGGCGTGTACCGGGATAGTCAATCCGCGCGTCGTGCCATGTGTCGCCGCCGTCCGTGCTCACTTCGACGCGCGAGACGCCGCGATTGCCGCCGAACGCGACCCCACGGATGGTGGTCGCCACGCCTGCGGGGAGCGGCGCGCCCCCATCGGGAACATCGATGCGCGAGCGCGTCGGGATGACGAAGTCCGGCCCCCAGCCTTGCTGCGCGTAGAATCCCTTCACCGGGTGGTTGACCAGTTCGATGCCGGTCACCCATTTGACGCTCTTTTCGCCGTACATCCCCGGCACGATCACCCGGACCGGATAGCCGTGCCGCTGCGGCAGCGGCTCCCCGTTCATCCCATAGACGACCAGGGTGGTCGGGTCCATCGCCTTGTCAATCGGGATGGTGTCGGTGTAGCCGTCCGCGCCATTCAGTTTGATCGCCACGGCATCGGTGTGCGGGCCGGCGGCTTCGAGGAGCGTGCGCATCGGCACGCCCTTCCATTTCGCGTTGCTCATCAGCCCGGCGTCGATGCCGTTGCTGATGCACATCAGCGTCGCCTCCTGCTCGATCGGCGCGAGCGCGACCAGGTCGTCGTAGGAATAGGTGCGACCGTGATTGACCTTGCCGCCGACGGAGAGACGCCAGAATGCCTTGGTGGGGTTGGGGTCGAGGACGTTCTTGGTCACCGCGTAGAAGCGGTCGTTCGGCGTGATCGGCTGGACACCGACGCCTTTGTATTGCAGGCCGTCGTAGGAGAAGACGGCACGGTTATTGAGCCGTCCGATACTGGCACGCACGCCGACCCCCGCGATGACCGCCGCGCCCAGCGCTATCGCGGCCCGGCGCCCGAGCAGGTCCCCGCCGACCGGCGCGGCGCTCCTGACTGGCGCAGCGCTCGTCAGCAGTCGGCAGGCGAGTACGAGCGTCACCCCGTAGGCGAGGTACGAAATCAGCAAGCCAAGCACCGTGAAGACCGTCGCCGGGCCTGGAGAGAGGCCACGGAAGTTCGCATCGAGCACCGGCAACAGCACAGCGACCGTCCCGAGCCAGAGCGCCGCCACGACGACCGCGATGAATACCAGCGCCACGGGGCTCAGGCCGAGGCGGCGCGGCTTCGTCGGCTCCGCCGTGCGGCTGTCCTCGGCGAGCAGCGCGTAGAGAAGGCCAACCCCGATGCCGACGGCGATCATGCCCGCGAGGATGGAGAGGACGCCGAAGCGCTTGAGGCCGTTGTAGCCGCCGAAGCGGTCGAAGAGCGAGAAGAACTCCGGGATGCGCAGCAGCGGGGCGATCCGGTCGGGGATGCTCTCGGGCGGGGCGGGGACGCCCACCCAGACACGCAACGCGAGCATTGCAAGCAGCATGGCGAGCGTCGCCAGTGCCCCCGCTATCAGACCGGCGGCGAGCGCCCGCAGCCATCGCGTCGCGCCGGGTGGGGGCGCGGTGATCGCCGGGGCTGCCGGGGCGATGATTGCCGGGGGTTCTTCGGGAGCGATTGTCGAGGTTTCCTGGGCGTCCATCGGGTTTTCCTCTCCGAGCAATGGGTCAATCCGTCGCGTTGCGGCAGCGGGCGTAGCGGTATCCGCCGGTTTCCCAGATCGCGCAGGAGCCCCACGCGACCAGTGAAACGAGCGCGGCAAATGCCGGGGGCGTGAAGATACGCTCCGCCGGTGTCGGGATACGCGCCCACTCAGCGAAGGTGATCGCGGGGCGGGCGACCGGCTCCGCGATCAGAAGGACGCCGCCGGGGGCGAGCACGCGGCGCAGTTCCGCCATCGCGCGGCGACAGTCATGCACGACCATGAATAACCGAGAGGCGACGATCCGGTCGAAGCATCCATCCGGTTGCGAGAGCGCGCACACGTCGTCGCAGACGAAACGGGCATTGTCTAGTCCCTGCCGCGCGGCGAAGCGGCGCGCGAGGGCGACCTGCGCTGGCGAGTTGTCGATGCCGGTGACCCGGAGTGTGGGATGCCGCGCGGCGATGACAGGCGCGTAATAGCCGGGCCCGCAGCCAACCTCAGCGGCGTGCCGGGCGCGGGGGAGATCGAGCGCAGCGAGCCCTGCGGCGCGGTCGTCAGGGCAGACGCGATGGCGGAATGCCGCGTAGTGCGCAGCGTATCGTTCGTAGACCGACGTGGCCTGCGGATAGTGGGCAGCGCGCGCCGGATGCGACCGATAGCCCCCGATCTCTGCCCATTCAGTCATGGACGGCGCGGCAGGTACAAGGCCGGTCAGCGTCATTCTCGCCCCGCTAATCTCGCAGCGGCGATACCGATAATTGATGGCTCAACGAGCGCCGGGGATGTTGCCATGATGAGTGAAAGCACCGTTTCGCCTCCTGTATGAGATCGGTCTCATACAGCAGTCTAGGGGCGGCGCCTTGCCGATTGATTGCCGAGTTCTTACGCTTTTCTGAAGGCGGTATCGCGCAGGCATACCGACGCACGCGCCGGATGCGCCGCTACCGTATCAACGTCGCCGCGCGCCGGTCAGTTCCATCGCCCGGTCGTGGATGATGTCCGAGAGGGGTGGGGTCATTCCGGTGGCAGGGCATAGACACGGACGTAGTCGAAATTCGCGGTGAATCCGGCGCCGCCCATCGACACCAGGCCGATGCGGGCATCCCGCCCCAGCGCGTCATTCCAGGTACCGCCCCGCGTCCACGCCACACCGTCACGGCTCGAATAGGCGGTGTAGGTTTCTTCGCCATTGCGGATGCGCTTGACGATCCGCAAGTAGGTCCAGGCATCCGCCGGCCCGACCACCGTGTTCCCCTCGCGCGGGAAGCGCGGCGGCACCGGGTCAACCGTTTTGGTGAAGATGACCTGCCGGGTTTGCTCGCGGGAGAGATGGGCGAGTTTGAGGTAGTTACCGTCGTCGCCATAGATCACCAGACCAGCCTGCACCGAGTTCTGGCAGCAGCCATCCGGCGGCAGATCGAGCCGCACGCGTGTCTCCACGATGTAATCCCCGGCGGGCTCCGGCTCGGTCAGAATCCCGGCGGAGTGGTCGGCCAGGCTGCCCGCCTGCGTCGGGAAGCGCAGCGTGCCGTCTATCAGGCCGACACTGTTCGCGGCGGGAGGGCGCACCCAGTGCCACAATCCGGATGGGAAAGCGGGATCCGCGCCGATGGCGCCCGCCGGGAGCGCGGAAAAATCGATCGAGCGCGCGCTATCGAGCCGCCCGAGTATCTCCCCCGGCAGGGCATCAATTGCCGGTCGCGGCGCATCACCGGGCTGCGCCGCCGGCACAGGTTGCGGCGTGTCGGACGGGCCAAGCCCGCCGCGCACGACGGGCCAGCCGTCGCTCCAATCGAGCCGGTCGAGGAGGGGAGGACGCTTGGTGATGTTGGTGCCCGCGAAGTACGGATCGTCCCGATCCACCGCGTGATAGAGGAACCAGTCCTGGCCCGCGAGATCGGTGAAGACGGTATTGTGCCCCGGACCGATCCAGCGATTGCCGTTCGCGCCGAGGACGGGCGTCCCACCCACCTGGCCTGCCAACAGCGATATCCCCTCGCGGTCCGTGTACGGCCCGAGGATCTCGGTGGCGCGCCCGACGAGCACGCTATAGCCGGAGAGCGGGCCGTTGCAGCACTCGCCCGCCGAGGCGAACAGATAGTAGTAGCCGTTGCGCCTGACAATCGAGACGCCCTCGTAGCGGTTCGCGGCGGCAATTGGCACCTCCGTCGCCGGGTCCGTCCGCAGACCATCCGCCGACAGCGGGCGCGCCAAGACGCCGCCGACGAAAATCCCATAGAAGCGGTAGCGCTGCCCCGCGCTATCGGTCACGACGGCAGGATCGTAGACCCAGCGCCCGGCGCGCCCGCCCAGGGGGGAGGGCTGCGGCTCCACGACCGGGCCGCCGCTGTCCGTCCACGGGCCGGTCGGGTTCGGGCTGGTGACGACACCGATGGCGCTGCCCCGACCGGGTGTCTGCGTCCCGTTGGTGGTGTAATAGAGGTAGTACTGGTTGTTGAAGAACTGG
>JBPCMC010000141.1:0-5025 GCA_051002645.1 Thermomicrobiales bacterium | reverse complement strand
CCCCCCCGCCCTTCCCCCCCCCCCCCCCCCCCCGCCACCGGGAAATCAGGTAATGGCAACGCAGACCGGAGCCACCGAACCGTATGTGTTCATCTCCTACGCGAGTGCGGATCGCGAGCGGGTCTTGCCCGTCGTGGAGCGGTTCCGGCAGGCAGGCATCGCCGTCTGGTTCGATCAGGCGGACATCGGCGGCGGCACGAACTACGGACTGGAGATCGCGGAGGGGATCGAGCGGTGCGCCGCGTTCGTCCTCCTCTGCTCGGCGGCGTCGCTCGCCTCGCGCAACGTCAAGCAGGAGATCCAACTGGCGTGGAAATACCAGCGGCCCTATCTGCCCCTGCTCCTCACACCGGTCGCCATCCCGCAGGACGTCGAATACTGGCTCGAAGGGTGGCAATGGGTCGAGGTGATGGAGAAGCCGGACGCCGACTGGCTCCCCGCCGCCCTCGCCGCGCTGCGCCGCATCGGTGTCGAAGCGAGCGCGCCGCCCGTTCCGGATGCCGCAACGCCGCTCGCCCCGTTCGCATCGCCGCAGACGCCCCTCGCCGAACCGCCGCCGCTCTTCGGGCGAGAACGGGAGCGCGGCCTGCTCCGCGAGCGTGTGGCGGCGGCGCTGGCAGGCCGGGGCAATGTCGTCTTCGTCGGTGGGGAGGCGGGCATCGGCAAGACGGCCCTCACGGACACGCTCGCCTACGACGCGGCGGCGCGGGGCGCGCTCGTCCTCACCGGGCGCTGCTTCGACCTCTCCGAGACACCGCCCTACGGCCCGTGGCTGGACCTGTTCGCGCGCTATCCCGCCTCGCCCGCCTTGCCGCCCTTGCCCGCCGCCTTCGCGGAGCGCGGCACGGTCGGCGCGGTGGGCAGCCAGATGGCGCTTTTCGTGCAGGTGCAGGACTTCCTCGCCGCGCTCGCCGGTCAGCAGCCGGTGATGCTCCTGCTGGACGATCTGCACTGGGCGGATGCCGCCACGCTCGACCTCGTCCGCTTCCTGATGCGCGCCATCGTCGCGCTGCCCGTCTTGCTCGTCGCTACCTATCGCCCGGAAAGGATCACCACCAATCGTGCCCTCGCCCAGATACTGCCCACACTCTTGCGCGACGCCTCCGCCACCCGCCTCGACCTGCGCCCGCTGACTGCCGAGGAAGTCCGCCACCTCGTCACTGGGCGATATGCGCTGCCGGAGCGCGAGACGGCGCGACTGGTCACGTACCTGCACGAGCGCGCGGAGGGCAACCCATTCTTCGCGGGGGAACTGCTCGCCACGCTCGCGGAGGAGGGGGTGTTGCACGAGCGCGACGGCCACTGGTCGCTCGGCGATCTCGCGCAGGTCCGCGTCCCGCTCCTGCTCCGGCAGGTGATCGAGGAGCGATTGGAGCGACTGGGTGATGGTGCGAAGGCGCATCTCGCCCTCGCGGCGGTGATCGGGCAAGAGATTCCGCTCGCGCTCTGGATGGCGGTCGGCGCGATCGGGGAAGATGACCTCTTCGACTTGATCGAGCAGGCGGCGGCGGCGCGCGTGCTTGCGGAAACCCCGGACGGCGATGGAGCGCGGTTCACGCACGCGCTGATCCGCGCGGCGCTCTACGAGGGCATCCCGGCGATGCGACGGCGGCGGATGCACCGGCAGGTCGGCGACGCGGTCGCGGCCCTGCCCGACCCCGACCCGGATATCGTCGCCTTCCATTTCCAGCAGGCGGGCGACGACCGCGCGGCGGCATGGCTGGTGACGGCGGCCAAACGGGCGGAGCGGGCGTGCGCATTCGCGACCGCTGTGACGCGGTTCGATGAGGCGTTGCCGCTCCTCGCACAGGCGAAGGACCGTGCGGCGCGCGGCGACGTGCTGATCCGGCTGGCGCGCTGGCTGCGGAACGCCGACACGAGGCGGAGCATCGGCTATTCCGGGGAAGCGCTCCGCATCGCGGAGGAGAGCGGCGACCCGGTCCTCGCCCTGGCAGCCCTCTATCGCCGCGGCTCGGTGAGCGGATACGCAGGGAACTATCGACAGGGACTCGCGGACCTGGAAGCGGCGAAGGATGTCTTCGCGGCGCTCTCGGGAGAGCAGCGGGATCGTCGCGCGCACCTGGATAGCATGAACATCGATATGAGCGAAATCCTCGGCGCGATCGCGAACACACTCCAGGTGATGGGGAGATACGACGAGGCGTTGCGGTCGCTGGGGAGGGCGCCGGATCAGGTCGATCCCGTTGCACTGCCATCGCTGGGCAGTGGCAGGACGGCCCTCTGCGTGATCGACGCCGTGATGGGGCGACCCGTCGAAGCCCGTCTGTTGAGTGCCAGTCAGCGTGATCTACTCCGCGCACGCCGCGAATATGTCATGATCGCCCAGGCGACGGAATACGAACTGAGCGAAATCGTGCTGCCCTATCAGGCCGACCGCCTGGATGAGCGTACACAGCTCGCCGACGAGGCGGAGGACGCGGCGAGGCAGGCGGTTGACCTGACGCTGGATTTCTCGCCCCGTACCGCGCGCGTCGGGTTACTGGTCGTGGAAGGGCAGTGGGACGAGGCGCGCGCGCTCCTGGAAGCGGCGCATCGCGCGGGCGGTCTCCCCGGTTGGCGACTCGCGGAACTCCGCTTCCTCGGGCAGTTGGCGCGGGTGCAAGGCGAGGCCGAGCGTGCATGGTCGCTGATCCGAGAGACGCTGACGGACGGGCCGGAGAGCGAGCCGGGCGATGTCTATTTCGTCAATGGCTGCGCGTTTCAGCGCCTCGCCGCCGACCTCGCGCTCGATGCCAGCGATCTGCAATCCGCCAAAGCATGGTTGGAGGCGCACGACCGCTGGATGGCGTGGAGCGGCGCGGTGCTCGGCCACGCCGAGGGCGCGGCGGGGTGGGCACGCTATCATCGCGCGGCGGGCGATGCAGAACGGGCATACGAGCACGGGCGGCGTGCCCTCACCCACGCGACGGAACCCCGTCAGCCCCTCGCCCTGCTCGCCGCCCATCGCCTGCTCAGCGCACTGGATACGGATGCGGGCCGGTTCGCGGACGCCGAAACGCACCTGACCGCATCGCTCGCCCTCGCGGACGCCTGCCACGCGCCCTATGAACGAGCGTTGACGCTGCTGGCGACAGCGGAACTGCGCGCGGCGATGGGAGCGCGGGACACGGCACGAACCCTGCTCGATGAGATACGGGCGATCTGCACACCGCTTGGCGCGCAGCCCGCCCTCACCCGCGCGGAGGCGCTTGCCTCACGTCTGTGACACACATCGCGGGAGTGGATACTTTAGCCGGGAAGATCGCAGTTCGATGTTTGCCGAACCGATCAAGCTCCACTGCGAACACTGAACTGCGATCTTCCCCGTCAGCCCACGGAGGCGGGGCCGGGCGGCGGGTTGGTCGGTAAGATGAGCGGCGGGCGCGGGTCCTGGGTGAAGTCGAAATCCTGCGTCAGGTCGCCGAGTTGCGGGACGTTCTCGCGCACCGTCGGGCGCGGGTCGGGCCGACCGTCGTTCGCCGGGTCAATGCGCTGGCCGCCGAGAAAGTCGTCCTCGATGAACTTCAGGTAGGCATCGAAACTGAGCGTCTGGTGATCGATCATCCCCTGCTTCGCGTAGGGGCTGATGACGATGCCCGGCACGCGCAGGCCGTAGCCGTTCTGATCCACACTCGGCGGCGCGACGTGATCGTAGAACCCCCCCCAATCGTCCCAGGAGAGGAAGATCGCCGTGCTGTTCCAGTCCGGCCCTTGCATGATCGCGTTAATCAGCCCGGTCGTGTATGCCTGCCCGTCGCTGACGAGCGCGGGCGGGTGCTCGCTCGTCTTGCCGTTTGGCGTCACCCACGATACTACCGGGAGATTGCCGTTCTTCGCGTCGTCATAGAAGTGGTCGAGGTCCTGGATGTTGCCGAGCTGGCCGTCCTGCTTGACGGTCTCGAACCAGGGGAGCGGGTTCCAGATTTGCGGCGTCCCGGCGTTCTGCGGCTTGGGGGCGCAGGTCATCGCATCGTCCGCGCAATCCGGCTGCGTGCCGTCAGCGACGTAGTATTTCCAGTTGACATTCGCCTGATAGAGCAGATACGTCAAATCGGTCCAGGCGTAGTTCGGCTGTTTCTGGGCCGCGGCGGGGCGGGCATTGCGACGTTGCGCGGCGAGCCGGTCGGGGTTCTGCAACTCGTTCTGGCAACTCATCGGGTCGCTGGTGGCGCATTTGGCGGACCAGCCGGAGACCATGAAGAGGTGTTCGGGCAGGCTCCACGAGGCGTTCGGCTCGAACATCGCGTCCTGCAAGACGAACTGCTGCGCGTACTGCCAGTAGTTCGGGATGTCGCGCGCGTCCTTGTAGCCCATCACGTCAGTACGGTCGCCATTGGTGCAGGCGGGATCGTTGGGGTTCGCGCAATTCTTCAGCCCGCTCTGGGCCTCCTTGACGAAGCCGTCCATCTTGCCGCCGTTGATGTCCGCCGTCGCGTTCTTCTCGCTGTGCGGGCCACCGGCGTTCTTGTCCTGACCGTCATGGAAGGGCGCGACGCACTGGTTCGTCGTCGGGTCCGGCACACAGACAGCGGGCACGCCGTTCTGCATCGGGATGCCATTCGCGCCGGGGAAGGTGCCGAAGTAGTGATCGAACGAGCGATTCTCCTGCATGATGACGACGACATGCTGAATCTTGTGGATGCCATCGAGCGCGGCGGCATCCTGCGCGGTCGTCGGGACGGAATTCGGGAGGAGGAAGACGGGCAGCCCGACGAGCAGGATGCCGAGCAGCGCGCCGAGATGCAAGCGACCGCCGCCATTGCCGCGCCGTGGCGCGTGCGGCATCGTTAAGAGATCGGTTGACCAGAAGGGGCCGGTGGTCACTGGTGTACCTCCTTACGGCAGCGTGACGTGATGCAGAACTGATGGCGCGTACCACCGTCCTTAACCTGCTCAAGGTGCGCGGCTACTCGAGCGCGCCGCTCCGTACTGCTAGCACGCACGCGGCGCGCGAATGGGTGCAAACCTTCAGAAAAATGTAAAAAGCCAAGGTCGGTGGTGGCAGGCTTCCAGCCTGAGAAAAGC
>JBPCMC010000140.1:0-3609 GCA_051002645.1 Thermomicrobiales bacterium | reverse complement strand
TCGCGAACTCGGACATCGGCCCGGCATGAATGCCGCTCGCGGTGGTGATGATGAGATCGTCCGCCTTCGTGACCTTCAGCCGCCGCATCCCCATGCCGACGCCCGCCGAGGTCGTGCCGATCCAGCGTACCTTCGGGGCATATGAGCGGGGATGTGCGCCCGCGCGCCGGTCGACGTCCCACAGCGCATCGGCGTCGCGCAGGATCGCCGCCCATGCCGCCTGCTGCTCCGGCGTGCGCGTCCATTCCGGCGGGCCGTCGTGGTCGGCGTTGTAGCGCATCGGCGGCAAGAGGTCGGGTTCATAGCGGATCGTCACCCCGCCCGGCGCGCCGGCACGGAGCGTCTCGACGTGCTCCGCTTCGAGCGGCGACGCGATCACGACGATGAGCGGTTGGTTCGTTGCCACGCATTCCTCCATCTTCAATGAACGTACATTCCCGACCGATGGTACCGACTACGAAGATGCGCGTCAAACCACTTGACAGGCGAACGACCGTCATTTACCCTAACACTGTTCGGAGTCCAGACTCCCCATCGGAATGCGAAGGGATCATGAGGAGATGCCAATGATGTTGCAGGATTTTTTCCGCCGGTGCCGTCAGACATTTGCACAGATGGCAGCGATTAATCGCCCGCTGACGCTCACCGTCATCATGATGCTTGTGACGCTCGCGGGCGCGGTGGTCGGCCTGATTGTCGATCCGCGCGTCATCACCGGCGCATCCGCCTGGCTCAAGCCGTTCAAGTTCGCCCTCTCGATCAGCATCTACTCCGCCACCTTCGTCTGGCTGCTCAGTTTCGTGCAAGGCCACCGGCGGGTCGTGCGGTTCGTCGCGTGGGTGACGGCTGGTGGGCTACTCATCGAAATGGTCGTGATCGCGATGCAAGTCATCCGGGGGACGACGAGCCACTTCAATGTCAGCACGCCGTTCAACACGACGGTCTGGGGCATCATGGGCGGTTCGATCGTCGGCGTCTTTACGGCAAGCCTCGTCCTCGGTATCGTCCTGATCCGTCAACGGTTCGCCGACCCGGCGTTTGCGTGGGCGCTTCGGATCGGCCTCTTCATCAGCCTGGTGGGGATGGGCGTCGCCTTCCTCATGGCTGCCGGGCCGACAAGCGCGCAACGCGCGGCGGCGAAGGCGGCCCACGGCATGCCGGTGGCCGGCGCACACAGCGTCGGCGTGGTTGATGGCGGGCCGGGTATCCCGATCCTCGGTTGGAGCACGGTCGGTGGCGATCTGCGCGCCCCGCATTTCGTCGGCCTGCACGCCCTGCAACTGCTGCCGCTCTTCGGTTGGCTGCTCGCACGGTACGGCACGCAGTGGGGAGCGGGGACACGGAAGGCGCTGATCGCGATTGTCGGCCTCGGCTACCTCGGATTCGTCGGCCTTCTCACCTGGCAGGCGGAGCGCGGCCAGTCCATCGTCCATCCCGATGCACGCACCCTGATCGCCGCCGGTCTGCTCGTCGCCGCTATCGCCATCGCGACGCTCATCGTCCTCGTTCGCGCACCGCGCCGTCTCGCCGCGCCCGACCGTGACGGTTCCCGGCCTCCACTTGTGACATACTGGCCTATGCACGGTGCATCGTCTCATGGCAGTGAGGAATAATAAGGTGGAGCGAACGCGATGATCATAGCGGGGGCGAAGGGGAGACGGGCACGGTACAGCGAGGAGATGCGCCAGGACATCCTCCAGGCGGCGCGCGAAATCATTGCCGAGGAGGGAGCGGGCGCGCTCTCGATCCGGGGCATCGCGCGGCGCATCGGCTACAGCGCCCCCGCCCTCTATGAGTATTTCGACGGGAAGGAAGCGATTGCCGAGGCGTTATTCGTCGCGGGGTTCCAGCAACTGGCGGAGATGATGGGAGCAGTCGCGCATCCCGATCCTCTCACACGCCTGCGCGCATTGGGGATCGTCTATCACCAGTTCGCGCTCACGCATCCGCAGGAATACAGCCTAATGTTCAGCCGCCCGATCCCGGAGTTCCGACCATCGGAGGAAGACCTCAAAATCGCGGCAACGGCGTTCGCGCCGCTCCAACACACCTTCGAGGACGGCATCGCGGCGGGCGTCATCCGCCCGATGGAGGCGCGCACCGGTGCAACCGCTACATGGGCCTACTTGCATGGACTCGTCTCGCTCGAACTCGCCGGCATGAGCGGCCCACCACCGGGCCATCCCCTGCCTGCCCGCCATACCCTCCCCGGTCACTTCCCCTCCATGTACGAGACCGCGCTCGACCTCTTTGGCGACGCGATCCGCGCCCATTAGGAAGGAGGCGATCACCTGAGCATCATCCTTCTTTGCCCGATGCCGAACGACGTTCATAGTGGTTATCGCCGTTCGATATTTCCACAATTGCATGGATTGGCAGGGCGAACTGGTGGGTGCCGAAGCCACTCCGCCCCGCCCGTTTTCATCTCGGCCGACTAATCATTTCACTCGCCGCTGCCACGCCGGGTGGCAGCGGCCGACCGGGAAAGGAGCAATCACCATGCGCAATCAACGAGAGAATGATGAGGCACGAATGGCGGTACGGCGGGCACAACTCGGCGCAATCGCCATCGGCGCGGCGGCGATAGGCGCGATGTCCGTCGGGGCGATGGCGATTGGCGCGCTGGCGATCCGCGCGCTCGTCATTAAGAAAGGCAAAATCGGCCATCTCGTCATCGAGGAACTGGAAGTCCATCGCCTGCATGTCCACGAACTGATCGTTGACCAGCAAGTACAGCCGCAGATGGGAGCAAACCGATGAGCAAAGTCATGCCGGGCCGTTACGCCGCGCAGATCGAGGGACCATTCGTCGTTTTCATCATCGGCATGCGCGTCAATCGCTTCTTCGCCTTCCGCAAGTGGGTACCGACGGCGATGGCGATGCGACCGATGCTCAGCACACTCTTCCAGCACCCGGAGAAGGGCTTTCTCGGCGCGGAGACATTCTTCTCGTTGCGGGGCGCGACAACCCTGCAATACTGGCGCTCCTTCGATGATTTGGAGCGGTTCGCCCGCGACAAGCAGGAGCCGCACCTGAGCGCGTGGAAGCGGTTCAACAAGGCAGTCGGCACGGATGGTAGCGTCGGCATCTGGCACGAGACGTACCAGGTCGCGGCGGGGCAGTACGAGGCGGTCTACGGCAATATGCCCGTCTACGGCCTCGCCAAAGTGACCGCGCACCTCCCCGCCACCGGCCGCCGCGAAACCGCCCGCCGCCGCATGGGCGGCGAGAGCGAGCCCGCCGTCCCCACCCCAGCCTAACCTGTATTCGCATCCGTCTCCCCCCTCCCCAGTGGGGAAGGGGGCAGGGGGGTTAGGGCCACCGGATCGAAGCCAACCCACTCTATATCTGGCACCCCCGAAAAGCGCCGCGCCATCACGTCGAGCGCTTGCGGGTTGTCATCGACGAGCACGAATGACCGACCGAGGGCGAGGCAGGCCGCGCCGGTCGTGCCGCTCCCCGCGAAGAAGTCGAGGACGAGGTCGCCGGGGTTGGATGAGGCGGCGACGATCCGCGTCAGGATGCCGAGCGGCTTCTGCGTCGGGTAACCCATGCGCTCGCGGCTGTTCGTCGGCACGATCGTATGCCACCACGTATCGGTCGGCACCT
>JBPCMC010000139.1:0-3566 GCA_051002645.1 Thermomicrobiales bacterium | reverse complement strand
GTGATGCCTTGTCGGCATCTTTTCCGTGGCCCCGGAAGAAGCGCGTCGGTGCGAACTCCCCCAGTTTGTGGCCGACCATATTCTCCGTCACGAAGATCGGCACATGACGTCGGCCGTCGTGGACCGCAATCGTGTGTCCAATCATCTGTGGGAAGATCGTCGACGCCCGCGACCAGGTGCGGATCGCCCGCCGTTCTCCGGTCGTGTTGAGCGCTTCAACCTTCTTCAGCAGTTTGGCCTCAATAAATGGCCCCTTTTTTGAAGACCTCGACACCGAGCCTTACTCCTTTACGAGTGTGTGGTGGACAGTGTGCAGTGAGCAGTTGAAAGCGGGAGGCGCTTCGCGCCGCTCTTTCCGACTCTGTCCACTATCCACTGCACACTGCTCACTTCCTGCTACCGCCGCTTCGTGCGCCGCCGGACAATCATCGGATCGGTGCGCTTGTTGTGGCGCGTGCGGTACCCGAGGGCGGGCTTGCCCCACGGGGTCTGCGGCTGGCCGCCGATCGGCGCCTTGCCCTCGCCACCACCATGTGGATGGTCGCGCGGGTTCATCACGGAGCCGCGCACCGTGGGCCGCTTCCCCTTCAGGCGATTACGCCCCGCCTTGCCGATGACGACGTTCTCGTGGTCGATGTTGCCCACCTGCCCGAGCGTGGCCAGGCAGTCGAGCGGGATCAGCCGCGTCTCGCCGGAGGGCATCCGCACCTGCGCGTGCAGTTCGGATTTCGCGACCACCTGCGCCGCCACACCGGCGGAGCGGACGAGCTGACCACCACGGCCCGGCTTCATCTCCAGGTTGTGAATGTTCGTGCCCGGCGGCATCTCCCGCAGCGGCAGCGCGTTGCCGACGCGGATCGGCGAGCCGGAGCCCGACTGCACCGTCTGCCCGATCTTCAGGCCATCCGGCGCCAGGATGTACCGCTTCTCGCCGTCCGAGTAGGCGACGAGCGCGATGCGCGCCGAGCGGTTCGGGTCGTACTCGATCGTCTGCACCCGCCCGATGATGCCGAACTTGTTGCGCTTGAAATCGATCGTCCGGTAGAGCCGCCGCGTGCCGCCGCCCCGATGCCGGGTGGTGATGTGACCGTGCGCGTTGCGCCCGCTGTGCTTCTTCAGCACCTGCGTGAGCGGCTTATACGGCTCGTTCGTCGTCACTTCCTCGAACGTCGAGACGGTCATGCCACGACGACCGGGAGACGTTGGCTTGTACTTCTTAATCGCCATTGACGCGTATCCTCCAGGTCTCGGGCTAGATACCCTCGAAGAACTCGATCGAGTTCCCGGGTTCGAGCGTGACAATCGCCTTCTTGTAGCCGGATCGCTCGCCCATCACGCGGCCGCGGCGGCGCACTTTGGCGGGCACATTCATCGTATTGACCGCGCTCACCTTGACGTTGAACGCCGTCTCGACGGCTTCCTTCACCTGCGTCTTGTTCGCGCGGCGGTCAACGACGAACATGTACTGCCCGACTTCGTTCAGGCGCGTGTTCTTCTCGGTGATGACCGGGCGGCGCAGGACATCCCAAACGTTCATGCTTTCGCCTCCGTCGTGTCATCGACCGCCGTCTCCGTTGCCTCGACCGGCGTTTCCACTTCCTCGCCATCGGCGACCACCTCGGGCGTCGTCACGGGCGCGGCAGTCGCGGCGGCCTTGCGGCTCGTGCGTCGCGCGGGCGATGCCTTCGATTCCTTCACCTCGGCGGTGTACTCGGCGTCTCCCCACAAGCGGGAGATGTGATCGAGCGCCTCGACGGTGAAGAGCAGTCGCTCATACTTGAGCAAGTCCGCCATATTCAGGTAACTCGCGTTGAGCACCTTGACCTCGCCGAGGTTGCCCGCCGCGCGGTGCAGGTTCGCGCCGCGCTCCGGCGCGATGATCAGCGTCGAGCGCGGGTTATCAAGCCCGGCAAGTAGCGCGACCATCGCCTTCGTGCGCCCTTCGAGGTCGTCGATGCCCCGGAGGACTGAGACCTGCGCCGCCTTCGCGGAGAGCGCCGAGCGGATCGCCAACTGGCGCATCTTGCGCGGCATCGCCTGCGTGTACTTGCGTGGGTGCGGGCCCCAGACGGTGCCGCCGCCCTTCCACTGCGGGGAGCGCGTGCTCCCTTGCCGGGCCCGCCCGGTCCCCTTCTGGCGATAGGGCTTGCGGCCACCACCGCGCACTTCGCCGCGCGTCTTCGTCGCATGCGTGCCGTGCCGCCCGTTCGCCTGCTGGCGCACGAGCGCCTGGTGCATGACGGCGTTATTCGGCGTGATCCCGAAGAGCGCGTCGTCCAGCGCCACCGTGCCAACTGTTTCGCCTGTGGCGTTGTAGACCGAAGCCTCCATCAGCCAATCCTCTCCCTTTATGCCCTACGCTCGCGCGTTCCGGCGGTTCTTGATCGTCTGGCGGATCGTCACGAGTCCGCCATTCGCGCCGGGCACCGCGCCCGCGACGAGTACGAGGTTGCGCTCCGTGTCCACGTCCACAATGCGCATATTCTGCACGGTCACGCGCTCATTGCCCATGTGCCCGGACATTTTCTGCCCCTTGAACACGCGGCCCGGCGTCGTGCCCGCGCCGATGGAACCCGGCGCACGGTGCCGGTCCGACTGGCCGTGCGTCTTCGGGCCGCCGGCGAAATGGTGCCGCTTGACGGTACCCTGGAAGCCTTTGCCCTTCGACTGGGCGGTGACATCCACCTGATCGCCCGGCTTGAAGATGGTGTCCGCCGTCACGGTCTGGCCGACCGTCAGATCGCCGTTCTCTTCGGTGCGAATCTCACGGACGAAGCGCGAATTCGCGCCGCTCGCCTTGAGATGACCGGCCTCCGGCTTGTTCAACCGCTTCGCGGTGCCGAAGCCGAGCTGCACGCCGGAGTAACCGTCGTTTTCCTGCGTCCGCAGTTGCGTGACGACACACGGCCCGGTCTCGATGACCGTCACCGCGAATGCGCGCCCCGTCGGATCGAACACCTGCGTCATTCCGAGTTTCTTACCCAACAATCCATCCAACATCCGTTGCGTCTCCTAGAGCTTGATCTCGATGTCGACGCCCGCCGGGAGATTCAGGCGCATCAGCGCGCTGATCGTCTTTTGGCTCGGCTCCAGTACGTCGATCAGCCGCTTGTGCGTGCGGATTTCGAAGTGCTCCTGCGAGTCTTTATCCACGAACGGCGAGCGCATGACGGTGTACCGCTCGATGCGGGTCGGCAGCGGCACGGGGCCCGCGACCTTCGCGCCGGTGCTCTCCGCGGTCTCGACGATCTTGGACGCGGACTGGTCAAGCAACTTGTGATCGTATGCCTTCAGGCGGATACGGATCCGCTGCCCGCCGACCTTTGGCCGCGCTGCGGCTGCCTGCGCGGGCCGGGAGGGCGCGGCTGTCGCCGCTGCCCCACCACTTCGATTGCGTCGCTCCTCCGCCATCACTGGCTCCTCTCTGGTTTACCGAAACTACTTGACGGCGGTGACGACACCGGCGCCGACGGTGCGGCCCCCCTCGCGGATCGCGAAGCGCAGCCCCTCCTCGATCGCCACCGGCGTGATCAACTCCACCCCCATCTGGATGTTGTCCCCCGGCA
>JBPCMC010000138.1:0-13111 GCA_051002645.1 Thermomicrobiales bacterium | reverse complement strand
GGGGGGGGGTGGGGGGTTGGGGCGGGGCGGAGGGGGGGGAGGTCGGGCGAACCCCCCCCCCCCCCCCCCCCCCCCCCCCCCCCCCCACTGCCCACGGGGGAATGATGGCACGCGAGAAGAAACCAGGCGTCTTGCAGGACGCCGCCGGGCTGGCGAAGGGGATGGGCACGACGCTACGGAACTTCGTGCGTAAGCCGGAGACGATCTCGTACCCGGAGGAGCGCAAGGACGTGGCCGCCCGCTTCCATGGGCGGCACCTGCTCCTGCGCAACGAGGACGAGACGGAGCGGTGCATCGGCTGCGAGCTCTGCGCCGCCGCCTGCCCGTCGCAGGCGATTTACGTCAAAGCGGCGGAGAACGACCCGGACAACCCGGTCTCGCACGGCCAGCGCTACGCAGAGCGGTACGAGATCAACATGATCCGCTGCATCTTCTGCGGCTACTGCGAGGAGGCGTGCCCGGTGGAGGCGGTCGTCCTCGGCCCGTGGTACGAACTGGCGGACAGCGATCGCGGCGACTTCATCTATACGAAGGATATGCTCCTCCTGAAGCCGAACGAGCCAGACCCGCGCAAGCAGGTAGACGCGGGCGAATAAACCGTTGGCACAGTATGGTAGACTAACAGTCTACAATTGCGTAGACTGAGGAGCACAGCATGGTCAGCACGACAATTCGGATTCCATATGAAGTGCGGGAACAAATCCGCCAACTCGCTGAGGAACAGCACGCCTCGATGCAAGCAATCATTGCCCGTGCCGTGGAAGAGTACCGATGGGAGCAGATGATGAAGCGCGCGAATGAAATCTATGCCGCGATGACCCCCGAAGAATGGGCGGAAGAGGAAGCGGAACGCGCGCTCTGGGATTGCACATTAATGGATGGCCTAGAAGATGACGAGTACGAGTTTTGAGCGTATCAGCCAAACCAAAGCCTGTGCGCGGGGAAGTCTGGCTGGCGATGCTGGACCCTGTCGTTGAAAATGAACAGGGTGGCATTCGCCCGGTGGTTATTGTCTCGCGAGACTCGCTCAATCAAGGGGGAGCGGGACTCGTGATCGCCGTTCCCATGACGACACGAGAGCGAGGACTCGCCTTCCATGTTCCCGTCACGCCACCCGACGGAGGGCTGCGACGACGCAGTTTCGCCAAGTGTGAGGATATTCGCTCGTTGAGTGTGACCCGGCTGATAGAACGATGGGGAGATATATCGCCGGATACCATGTTGGTGCTTGATGATCGGCTACGGATGATACTCAATCTGCCGACCAATCGAGGGGTAGGGCTATGACGGTCGTATTCTGGATTATCGCTGCACTGGCTGCGATCACGGCGGTGGGAGTCGTCACGCTGCGCAACCCGGTGCATGTTGCGCTGACGCTGGTGCTCAACACGGCGTGTCTTGCCCTATTATACCTCTCGATGAGCGCGGAATTCCTCGCGGTGGCGCAGCTGCTCCTTTACGCGGGCGGCATCATGGTGCTCTTCCTCTTCATCCTCACCCTGCTCGGGCCGGACCTCGAACAGAGCGAGGGGAAGCTCTTCGGCGAGCGCGGCATTGCGCTCGGCCTCGGTATCGCCGCGCTGCTGATCGTCGGCGCGGCGGTGCTGCAAGCGACGCTGCCGAAAGCGGCCGCGCCGGTCCCGGCCAGCGTCGATGCCGTCGGCACCGCGCTCTTCTCCGGCTACCTCTTCCCCTTTGAAGTCGTCTCCGCGCTCCTGCTCGCCGCCACCGTCGGCGCAGTGATGCTCAGCCGCCACGAACGCTAAGGGAGAAACCGGGTATGAACCGCAGAGGCGCAGAGAACGCAGAGAGGCACAGAGTAGAGCCGGGAAAAAGGACTCGCTCTCCTCTCATGTTCTCTTCCTTCTTTGCGTTCTCTGCTTCTCTGCGGTTCAATTGGTTTCGGGGGGGTATCTGATGTTGCCGACGAATGGGTATGTCCTGCTCAGTGCGTTCCTGTTTGCGACGGGGTTATTCGGTGTGCTCTCCCGCCGGACGCCGCTGACGCTCTTCATGGCGGTGGAGTTGATGTTCAATGCGGCGAATCTCGCTTTGATCGCCTTCGCGCGGCGGTGGGGCAATCTCGACGGGCAGATCGTCGCCCTCTTCATCATCACCATTGCGGCGGCGGAAGTCGTCGTCGGCCTCGCCCTGATCGTCCGCCTCAGCCAGCGCACCAGCGTCGCCGACCCAATCGCCGAACTGGAGGGAATGCTCTCCACCGACAAATACGACCGCCCTGCTGCCGATTGAGCTCCCACGCTACTCAGTGAAGGAATCGTACGCCACCGCCGTCACCAGGCCGTAGATGAGGTGGGGGATGAGATCGGCGGCCCAATCCTCGGGAGCCCAGGTGGATGGATCGCTCACGCCCGAGGCGCCGATTGGCACGTCGCTGGCCGCCATCGCGGCGAGGCCGAGCACGATCCCGGCGACCGGCCAGGGCACGCGGCGCAGGTGGGGCCGGAGCGCGCCATAGAGCGCCGCGACGCCCAGCCCACTCACGTAACCGAGTAATGCTCCCAACCCACTCTGGCGATTTTGCTCCTCCTCCTTTGCGGCGTCCCCGGTGCCGGAGGCGAGTTCGACGCCGACTTTGTCCGCGAGGACGCCGGCCAGTTTCGCGGGGACGCTGCTCGCGGGACGGGCGCGCATGGTCATGTCCACGTACGTGGCGATGTTAAGGGCGACGGTACCGACCGCACCAGCGGCCGTCCCGGTGAGCATGGGAGATGGCATTGCCAATTCCTCTCGCGTGCGCGCAATCGTTCCATAATGCAGGCCGATTCCCGTGAAGAGATCGCGCGATGCCTTCCCTATTGCAAACCGGATACCACCGGGCACGTTGCCAGCCGCTATCGTAGCGAGACCAAGCGTAACATCAGCGGCCAGCCAAAGGAACCGGAGGCCCGATCATGGGCACCCTTCCATCGGTGCGAGGGCGATGCGCACGTTGTGGGAGGGGCGATAGGTCGCCGGTATAGCCAGCCGCCGGGGATCGGCTCCCGATGCGAGCAGGTGCGCGATCGCCGCCTGCGCGATGGTCGCGGCGAACGATGCGCCCGGACAGGCGTGGATACCGACGCCGAAGGTGAACAGCCGCCGATCTGCGCGGGAGATGTCGAAGCGTTCGGGGTGCGGATTGGCCAATGGGTCGCGCGATGCGGCGGCGAGGACAACCAGGACGGCATCACCCTGGTTCATCGCTTGCCCCGCGATCACCCCGGCGCGGGCGAGGAAGCGGCGCGTGTTCTGCACCGGCGGGTCATACCGGAGGACTTCGCTAATCACCGCAGGGAGAAGGCTGGGATCGGCGACCAGGCAGGCATGTATCTCGAGGTGCGATGCCAGCGCCAGGAGGGTGTTCCCGATCAAGCCCGCTGTCGCGTCGTACGCCTGGAACAGGAAGCCGATCCCGTTCGCGACGATAACCTCCGTCTCGTCGCGCCCGACACGCCGCGCCTCCCGTGCGAGGATTGACAGGAGATCGTCGGTCGATTCGCCCCGGAGCGTGGGCATGAGGGCATCGAACATCGTGAGCAGGTGGCCCGCTGCGACAGATCCCTGCGCGATCTGCGCGGCGTCGCTGCCCGGCGCGAGGCAACGCGCGAAATCGCCCGCCCATGCCGCAGCCGAGGGGAGCAGGTCGTCGGGGATGCCGAGCAGGCTCGCCGCGACGTAGATCGGCAGGTGGAAGGCGAAGCGAGAGAGCCGGGCGGAGTCGCGCGTCGGTTCGCTCTCGTCCGCCAGCAGTCGTGCCCATCTGCCGCTCCGTTCGGCCACCTGGGTTGTGGTGATCTCCCCGAGCGCGGCGGACACAGCGCCCTTGAACGGACAGTGTCCCTCGCCATCGTTGAAACGGACCATATGTCGGAAGAC
This sequence comes from Thermomicrobiales bacterium, assembly GCA_051002645.1. Lineage (GTDB taxonomy): Bacteria > Chloroflexota > Chloroflexia > Thermomicrobiales > JALYUS01 > JALYUS01. The sequence goes on along the minus strand of JBPCMC010000138.1, from coordinate 9,232 downwards.
GGCCCCCGCTGGCGTCCCGTGCAGCGCGGCGGGGACCGGCTCCGTCAGCGGTCGCACCCGGCAGAGATCGCTCGTCAATACCGCCGCCACAGTATCGGCGCCCGAGGCGACCCACAGCCCGAGCGTTGCATCGTGATAGAGCGGCCTTCGCGCTACCAGGTCGGCATAGTAGGGATAGGGATCGGCGTGAGTCACTGCCACGATCGGATCGCCGGGAAATGCGGTCATCGTTCGTCCCTTTCTTCGCGATAGTCGCGTGCCGACGATGCGGCCACTCCGACCAGGGGATAGTATTGTGGCGCTTCGCGGCGGTCGCGCATCCCATAGTCGCGGATGATCCGCACCGCGCGGAAGCGAGCTGCGGAATCTGCTGTGGGCGATTCCGGGCGCGACTGGCTCTCCTGCCATGCCGCGAGCGCCGCCTCGTCCCGCCACGATGCCAGCAAAAGCGGTTTGCCGGGCGTGGTGATGCTCTCATAGATCTCCACATCGACGACGCCATCTACGCCATCGTACGCGGCGGGCGAGAGTGCGTCCCCCGGCGGCGCTTCGGTGATCGTGACCACCTGGGTTGCCCCGACAGCGGTCGTGTCGAACCGCTGCTGCCCGAGGTGCTGCCCTTCCGGTACCTGCGTGTCGGCGGTGATCTCGCCCACCCGCAGGTGATAATCCGCGAAGATTGCCAGGCGGCCGGTCTCTTGTACGACGTGATGGACACCGAGGGTGCGCCAGCGAATCACCGCTTTCTCGTCGCGCCAGGTTGAGAGCGACAGGACGCGGCCCTCGGTCTTCTGGCTCGCGAAGCGCTCGTTGTCGATGAACCCTTCGATTCTCTCCAGTTCCGGCTTCAGCAACTTCGCGAGTGCGAGGTAGGTCTCTCGCGTCTCGGTCGTCGGTTGGACCTCGAAAATGACGGCGAACATCGGTACCCTCCCGGTCATTCGTGCAATGTAACCATCCACACCGTGCCCATTGCGCCGAGCGTACGCCCCGCAACGCTAGTTGTCGAATAGATAGACATTGGACATAGTATCAGCTATGCTGATATACATGGAGATGATCGAGATCGAGGCATTCGTGGCGATCGCGCGGGCGGGCAGTGTCTCCCGCGCGGCGGTGGCGTTACATCTGTCGCAACCGGCGATGAGTCGGCGTATCGACCTGCTGGAACGGGAGATCGGCGTGCCGCTCTTCGACCGGGTGCCGAGCGGGGTACGAATGACGGACGCGGGGAAGGCGTTCCTGCCCTTCGCCCGACAAGCGCTGGCGGCGGCGCGGGACGGGGCGGAGGCCGCCCGCGCATTGGAGGCGGAGGAGCGCGGCACGGTCACGCTCGCCCTGGTCGGGACACTGGCGAGCACCCGGCTGACGGCGCGGCTCCGGGATTTCCGGGACAGCCGGCCGGGAGTGCGCCTGCTAATGCAGACCGCGCGGAGCGCCGAGGTGAGCGCGATGGTCCAGCGCGGCGATGCCCAACTGGGCTTGCGCTACTTCGCGGGCCCCGACCGCGATCTGATCGCGCGGCCCGTCGCCGACGAGCCGTTGCGGGTGGTCTGCGCGGGCCAATCCCGCCTCGTGGACCCTGCCGCTACCGATGTGCAGGCGCTTGTCGATCTGCCCTGGGTGGGCTTCCCGCTGGGGGAGTCCTCATCCGGGGAGCCGTTCGCGCGGGTGGTGGAGCAGCAGATGATCCGTTGCGGGATGAGCGGCGCGGAGTACATCGCGATTGACAGCCTCACCGCGCAGAAGCGCCTGATCGAAGCCGACTTCGGCGTCGGCCTGATGCCGACGAGCGCGGTCGAGGAGGAGCTCCGGCTGGGGACGCTGCGTATTGTGCCCATCGCGGCCCTCGAAACGGTCGTACCGGTGGTCGTCATCCAGCGGCGAAACGGCTACCTGAGCGGCGCCGCTCGCCGACTGCTTGCGTCGCTTATCGATGGCACATGAGGAACGAGTGAAGAGACCGCACAATTATTGCCTTCGTGAACATGAAAAAGCCCCGGTCGGGACAGTCCCGACCGGGGCGACCTGTCGCGGAGTTGCCTTTTATCGCGCGGCGGACGCGACGATGACCGATGCCGGGATAGTGGTACGCTCGCCGTCGTAGAAGTGGCGCAGATTCGTCAGCACCTCGTCAATCGCCGCTTCCCGCTCCGCCTCGGGCATGCCATCGATCAAGGGGCGGAAAGGCGCCGCGATGTCGTAGAAGTGCTTCCAGAGTTCCTCCGGCGGTCCGGGCCACGGCAGCGGCATCGTGCGTGTCTCTTCGTCCACGCTCGTGAAGCCCGCGCCGCGCAGTTCCGCCGCGAGCGTGCCCGGTTGCGCAAACTTGAAGGGGGTCGGCGCGCCGGGCGGCGGGGGCGGCGGGGCAACGCGCTTGAAGAACGGCCCGATGGTGCTGAGCATGAATGGGTTGGCGTCCAGCAACCCCCAGGCGATGAATGCGGCGCGCCCACCGGGCTTGAGGACGCGATGGATCTCGCGGAGCGCCGTCGGCGAGTCCGCGAAGTACATCACGCCGAAGCGGCACGTCACGCGGTCGAACGATTGATCCGCGAAGGGCAGCGCGTGCGCGTCCGCCTGTTGGAAGGTCAGGTTCGTCAGGCCATTGGCGCGCGCCTCCTCCTCGGCGATGGCGAGCATCCCCGGCCCAAGATCGGTCGCGGTGACCTGGCCCGCCGGCCCGACCGCCGCCGCGATTGCGACCGCTGGCTCGCCCGTGCCACTGGCGATGTCGAGCACGCGCAATCCTGGTGTCACCCGCGCCGCCGCGATGATCGCCGCCTTCATCGCCGCCGTCTGGACGGCGAATGGCGCTTTCCACCGCCGCCACGCGGCGACGGTCGTCTCGTCCGTCCACTCCTGACGCACCATCTCCTTGAACTGCTCGACCGTGGGAGCCATCGTTATCGCCATCGCAGAGCCCTCTTTCCTGAGTGTCCGAGGCCGCAGCGTCGTGGTGTGTAGCATGGATCGAGTGTGCCGGATAGCGGCCTCTGACCCCACACGCAATCTACGCAACCGGCACGCATCTATGCATACGTTGGCCACCGCACCGCTTTTCGGCGTCGCACTGGCTTACTGCGTCACTACGCCGACCGCCGCCTGCACGACGAAACTCGCGCTGAATTCTCCCCTAGCCTCCAGCCCTTCCAGGTCATCCCGTAGGGCGTTCGCATCCCCCTCCCCGATCAACCCGGCATGGCAGAACATCGGCAGCTGCCCGATGATGAACGGTCGCCAGAAGGGATGCGCGTCGAGACTGTCGGTGTGCGCCAGGAACGCCTCGCTGCGGACGGCGGCCAATCCGGCGGCGTGGAAGTGGCGCGCGAGGTTGGCGCTTACCGGGTAGTCATACATCGCCTTCGCGAAGATCGCGTTGAAGGCGTTGCCCATTCCGGCGTCGGTCGTGCTGAGGACGAAGTACGGGCACCACTCCACGACGCCGACGCGCCCGCCGGAGCGGACGACCCGCGCCATCTCGCCGAGGGCGGTATGCGGCGGCCCCGCATGGATCAGCACCTTGTCGCAGAACGCCGCGTCGAACGCGCCGTCCGCGAAGGGCATGGCGCGGATGTCGCCGACCTCGTAGCGCGCGTTCGTCGCTCTCGCTTTCTCTGCACGGTCACGCGCCGTGGCGATGAACGCCTCGGTCGGATCGACGCCAGCGACGCGGCCCGCCGTGCCGACCATCTCCACCAGGTCAGTCAGCGCCACCCCCGTCCCGCAGCCACCCTCGAGCACTGCGGCACCGTGCGCGAGTTGCAGGTGGCGCAGCATCCATCGGCGGGCGTCGCGAAAGGCGGGCAGTGCGTTCATCGCCTCGAGGATACCGCCGATGCCCGCGACCGGCTCCGGCGGGAGCTGGTTGAGCGTGCCGAAGAAATCCGATCCCCATTCCCGCGTCGTGTCGTGTTGTTGCGTTGCCATATGCTCGCTCCTTCTGCGACGGCCTCTGCAAGGGGACCGCTCGATTGCGACTGTATCGGTGGAAGGATCCCTCAGTTATCACGGTACGCGGTGCGGTGCGACGATGCCACACGCGGGCCCCACGCAATAGCCCACGCAATAGCCAGCCTGCCGGGGTGCTATCATGGATATACGAACGATGCCGGAAATGCAGCGGCGCTCGATCCGGGTACGGTCGTGGAGACGGTCGCCGAGGTAATGAGTCGCCAATCGTGCCGTGACGATCATGCTGCGAGCCGAGAGCGGTACGCGGCTTCGAAGATGAGCATCGTGGGCCCTGGGGCCGTTGTAGGGCCACATCAGCGGCGGGCGTTTTCAACGACCGCGCTTGTTATCGGGGCTGACGCCGTTGATCTGCGCCCGCGAAAGGGGACCCGATGGTATCCACGGAACCGACGACGGTTGGGGAATTGCTGCGCCGATACCGCGCGCGGGTCGGGCTGACCCAGGAGGAATTGGCGGAGCAGGCCGGATTGAGCGCGCGCGGCATCAGCGACCTCGAACGCGGCGAACGGACCCGGCCGCACCGCGATACGGTCGCGATGCTCGCCGACGCCCTCGCGCTCTCCGCCGATGATCGGGCCGCGCTGATAACTGCCGCACGGGCGACGGGTGCCACTGACCGCATCGACGCGTCGCCCGCTTCCTCGCCGACGCATCTGCCCATCTCGCCGACTCCGCTGATCGGGCGCGCGGAGGATGTCGCGGCGGCTGCCCGGCTGCTCGCGCGCGACGAGGTCCGCCTCGTCAATCTCACCGGGCCGGGCGGGGTGGGCAAGACACGTCTCGCCATCCAGGTCGCCAGCGAGGCCCGACACGACTTCCCGGATGGTGTCTTCTTCGTTCCGCTCGCGACATTTTCCGATCCCGCGCTCATTACCCCGGCAATCGGGCAAACGCTCGGCATCCAGGACACGGGCGGACAACCGTTGCGCGAGCGCATCGTCGCGTCCATCAAAGGGAAGCGTCTCCTCCTCGTTCTCGATAACTTCGAGCACCTGTTGACCGCCGCCCCGCTAGTAAGCGACCTCCTCACGGACTGCGCGGGCCTCAATGTCCTGGTGACCAGCCGCGCCGCCCTCCGCCTCTCCGGGGAATACGAGTACGCCGTTCCACCTCTCGCGCTGCCCGATCACACGCGCCTCCCGGACGCCGCGACCCTCGCGCGCTATCCGGCGATCCGCCTCTTCGTGGAGCGCGCGCAGGCCGCGAGCGCCGGCTTCGCGATGACCGACGCGAATGCAGCGGCGATCGCGGCGATCTGCGTCCGGCTCGACGGCTTGCCGCTCGCGATCGAACTGGCGGCGGCACGGGTCAAGTTGCTGCCTCCGCTCGCGATGCTCGCCCGCTTGCAAAAGCCGCTGCACTTCCTGACCGATGGCGCGCGCGACCTGCCGACGCGGCAGCAGACGCTCCGGCAGACGATCGCCTGGAGCCACGACTTGCTCGAACCGGGCGAGCAAGCGCTCTTCCGGCGACTGGCGGTTTTCGTCGGCGGATGGACCCTAGCGGCGGCAGAAGCGGTCGATGCCGGTGATGGCGATGCGGAGGGCGCACTCGATGCGCTCGCCTCCCTCCTGGACAAGAATCTCATCCGTGCCGCGGAGGGCGCGGACGGTGAGGCACGTTTCACCCTCCTGGAGACGATCCGCGAGTTCGCGCGAGAACGACTCGCGGAGAACGGCGAGGATGCGGCGATCCATCTGCGTCACATGCACTATTTCCTCCGCTTCACCGAGCACGCCGCAGCGCTCCTGTATGGCTCCGAACAGGCGATTTGGTTCGCACAATTGGAACGGGAGCACGGGAACCTGCGGACGGCGCTCCAATGGGCGATGGAGCATCGCGAGTCAGAGTGCGGCGCGCGGCTGGCGGGGGCGCTCGCGTGGTTCTGGCTGACGCGAGGATACCTCAGCGAGGGGCGCGGGTGGCTCGCAATGGCACTCTCCGACGAGTCGTCACTCACGCCGGCCACGCGCGCGCGGGCGCTCCTCGGTATCGGCATGGTGGCGTGGGCGCAGGCGGACTATGCGCGCGCCGCTCGATAGTGCGACGAAAGTCTGGCAATCTTCCGCCAGATCGACGATCAACGCGGCATCGCGCTCGCGCTCAGTTACGTTGCCCGCATCGCGCTCGAACGGGGCGAGTACGACCGCACCGCCGAGGCGAGCGACGAGGCGGTCGCGTGCTACGCTGCGCTCGGCGATGCGTGGGGGGGCCATTTCAGCCGGGTGCTGCGTATTCGCGTCGCGTGGGCGCGGGGCGATTACGACGGCGCGGCGACCCTCCTCGAAGAGAACATCCGCACGATTCGCACGCTCGGCGATCAACGCGGGCTCGGCTTCTTGCTGGCCTATCTCAGCGGCGTGTCGCTCGACCGGGGCGAGCACCGGCGAGCGGAAACGCTCGCCCGCGAGAGCCTCGCCAGTTTCCGGGCGATCGGCGACAAGCGGGGCGTCGGGTATGCCCTCATTTTCCTCGCCGGCGCGGCGCGCGACCGAGGTGATGTTGCGCTCGCCGCTGCACGATACCAAGAATGCCTCGCGCTGATCAGCGAGTTCGGGCCGCGCGTGGAGATCGCGTGGGCGCTCGAGGGATGCGCGCTCCTCCACGCCATGCACGGGGAGGCGGCGCGTGCATTCCGCGTGCTCGGCGCTGCCTCCGCGCTCCGCGAGACCATTGGCGCGCCCCTCCCACCCATCTGGCATGCCACGATACAGCGGCGCCTCGTCCCGGCCCGCACGGAGATCGGCGAGGCAGGCGAAGCCGCCGCGACGGAGATCGGCCATACGCTCTCCCTCGAAGAAGCGATCGCGCAGGCCGTCGAAGCGCCGCGTCGCAGCGGATAAACGAAGGGCCAACCCCTCACCGCGAACCGAATCGGCGCCGCAATCCGCCCTCCCGTGGCATACTAGCGGTCGACACTCGCTCCGTATCGGTTCTAACGACCGCGACCGCCGACGGGAGGAAGCATGGAACGTGCCTTTGTTGCCGGAATTAAGCCACCCAAGGAACGGTCGGGGACGTCGTGGTGGTGGGTTTTTCGCCAGAGTACTCTCCTCGTGCATGAGACACCGGGCGGCACGACGCTGCCGCATACCGAGGAAATCAGCGCGCTCGGCATCGATCCGCTGCGCACACAGTATCTCGGCACGTTAGGCGAGCATCATTGCTTCGCGGTCGAGGTCGCCAAGGAGACGGAGCCGCCGCCGGAGATGCGCTTCGAGGGTCTGCGCGCGCTCTACGGCCACCTGCCGGACGATCTCTTCTTCCTCGCCGGGCGTGCCATCCAGATCATCGCCTGGGATCGGACGCACCAGTATTGCGGTCAATGCGGCACGCGCACGGTCTACCACAAGATGGACCGCGCCACCGAGTGCCCGAACTGCGGCCTCGTCAACTACCCGCGCATCGCCCCGGCGGTGATCGTCGCCGTCGAGCGCGGCGACGAATTGCTCCTGGCGCGCAACGCAAACTTCCCCGCCGCCTTCTTCAGCGTGCTCGCGGGCTTTGTGGAGGCGGGCGAATCGCTCGAAGAGACCGTCCGACGCGAACTGCGCGAAGAGGTGAGCATCGAAGTGAAGGAGATCACCTACTTCGGCAGCCAGTCGTGGCCCTTCCCGAACTCGCTGATGGTCGGCTTCACCGCGCAGTACGCGAGCGGCGAGATATGCGTCGACACCAACGAGGTCGCGGAGGCAGCCTGGTTCCGCTACGATGCCATCCCGCGCGTCCCCCCCAGTCTCAGCATCGCCCGCAAACTGATCGACGCCTTCATCGACAAACACAGCGGCACGGCGGGAATTTGAACCACAGAGGCACAGAGAGCACAGAGTAAACACAAAGAAGGTGAGATTTTTGCTCTTTCCCCTCTCTGTGTCCTCTGTGCCTCTGTGGTTCAAAGAAAGGATAGAGATGAGTGCGACAACGCAGGGGGAGCGCGTCTGGTATTCGCCGGCTGTCCGGGTGTTGAGCGCGCAACTCGGTATTGACCCCGCGACGGTCACCGGAACCGGCCGCAATGGCCGCGTCACCCGCAATGACATTCTGGCAGCAGGCAGCGTCGTAGGGGCGGTGCTTGAACCGCCCTCCCCGCCCTCCGATGACGATCTCATTCCGCTCTCCCGCATTCGGCGGATGACGGCGGAGAATCTGACGCGCACGGTGCGCGAGGCGCCGATGGAGCGGGTCTACACCCAGGTGGACTGGACGGCCCTCATCGCACGGCGGGCGGCGATGCGCGCGGCGTTCGAGGCGGAGTACGGCGTGCCACTGACGTACATGCCCTTCATCCTGCGCGGCATGGTGATCGCGGCGCGCACACAGCCGCGCGTCAACAGTCGCTGGACCGCCGAGGGGCCGGAGATTGTCTCCGCGCTCAACATCGGCGTCGCGGTCTCGACCGACGCGGGATTGCAGGTGCCGGTCATCCACCACGCGGAAGATTGGTCGCTCGTCGGGCTGGCGCGGGCGCTCCACCGCATCATCCCGGCGGCGCGGGCAGGGCGCTTGACGATCAGCGATATCCAGAGCGGCACGATCACCGTCACGAACCCCGGCCCCTTCGGCACCGTCCGCTCCGCGCCGATCATCCCGCCCGGCCAGTCCGCGATTCTCAGCGTCGATAGCGTGCGCGCAATACCCGTCGCCATGAACGGCGTGCTGGCGATCCGCTCCGTCGCGACCCTCGGCCTCACCTACGACGCCCGCCTCTGCGACGAGAGTGCTGCTGCCCCCTTCCTCACCACGCTCCAAGCATGGCTGGAGAGTGGCTTTATCGCAGAGGCGAGATGATACCTTCGCGCGATTTGTCTAGACATTTGTCCTGACAGCTGATATAATCGTTTCAAGGAGGCGCACTATGGCAACAATAGTAGCACCATCGGTTCGTCCATCAATTCCCACCCTAGCCGAGATTCGGAAGCAACTCAATGTATCCCGCGAGCGCATGGGTCGTTTACTCGATGTGAGCGCGAAGACGATTGAGCGATGGGAGGCGCGGGGAGAAATGCCCGGCAACCGCCTCTTGCGGGAGCGGGTCGCCCAGATTCAAGAGATCGTCGAACTCGGCCTAATGGTCTACACGCGCGAGGGATTCGATCTCTTCATGACGACGCCGATGGGCGTCTTCGATAACTTCACGGCATGGCAGATGATCGAGATTGGCAGAGGTGACGAGGTCTTTTCCGCATTCGCGGCAGACTACGAGGGCATGGGCTTTTAGGTGACGTTTGATGCGTTCCTGAAGCCGTGGATTGGCCCG
>JBPCMC010000137.1:0-6023 GCA_051002645.1 Thermomicrobiales bacterium | reverse complement strand
TCAGGGGGTTCGACCTCGGCGGACAGTGGGACTCGGTGCTCGCCACCGGGGGGTACGTCGTGGGCATCGAGGTCTCCGGGCGCGGGCAGCGGGTGGCGGTGGCCGATCTGCGCGGGCAGATCGTCGAGCGCACGCCGGTAGCAGGCGACGCCTCACTCTCGGCGGACGAATTGCGGCACCGGCTGCGCGGCCTCGTCACTGACACGCTCGCGAAGGCGAACATCGCGGCAGATCGCGTCGTGCGTATCGGCATCGCCTTCGGCGGGCCGGTCGATGCCGGGCGTGGCGTGATGCTCTACTCTCCGCGCACGCCCGGCTACGACAACCTGCCGATTGCTGCCGTGCTCGAAAACGATTTGAAGGTGCCGACCTTCCTCGATAACGATGCGCGCGCGGCGGCGCTCGGCGAGGCAATCTTTGGCGCGGGGCGGGGTGAGGAGCATATCATCTACGTCCACCTCGGCACGGGCGTCGGTGGCGGCATCATCCTCAATGGGCAGTTGCAGCAGGGGGTGACGACGACGGCGGGCGAGATCGGCAATGTGATCGTCAACCCGGACGCGCACCAGGGCGGCGGGCGTCCGGGCCGCTTGGAGGCGTACGCCTCGGCGCGTGCGATCATGCAGCGGGCGCGGGAGCGGGCGATGGCGCTCGGCGGCGACAGCGTACTCCTCACCGGGGATGCCCTGACGCCCAAGAAGGTCTTCGAGGCGGCGCGCGATGGCGACCCCGCCGCGCGCGAGACAGTGGAGGAATCCGTACGGATGCTCGGACTGGCGCTGGCGAATCTTGTCACGACACTCAACCCCGGCGTCATCATCGTCGGCGGGCAGGTCGCGGAGGCGGGTCCGCTGCTCTTCGAGCCGCTCCGCTCGACGATCCGGCAGTACGCGATGGACGTGCCCGGTCGTGCCGTCCGCATCGCCCCTGCCGAATTGAAAGCGGACGCCCCGCTCGTCGGCGCCGTCGCTATGGCCTTGCAAAGCCTCAATAGGTGATTCGGAGCGGTGAACCACAGAGACACAGAGAGCACAGAGGGAACGCAGAGAACAAGGAATACCCATCTCCTCTCCGTCTTTCTCTTTGTCCTCTGTGTCTCTGTGGTAAAGACCCGGAGGTATAGCGGTGGGGATGACGGTGGCGGTGGATTGCACGGGCGGGGACGATGGGGAAGCGCCGAATGTGGCGGGGGCGGTGCAGGCGGCGCGGGATTTCGGGATCGCGGTCGCGCTCGTCGGGCGGTCGGAGCGAATCACGACCGAACTGGCGAAACAGCAAACCGCCGGACTGACCTTGCCCGTTATCGACGCGCCGGATGAAGTGGAGATGGACGAGCACCCGGCGCAGGCCGTCCGCCGCAAGCCGCAGGCGTCGATCAACGTGGCGATGAAGATGGTCAAAGAGGGCCGGACGAGCGCGATGGTTTCGGCAGGCAACAGCGGCGCGACGATGGTCGCCGCGCTCTTTCACCTCGGTCGCATCGCGGGCATCGACCGCCCGGCAATCGGCGCGATTATGCCGACACTGACGGGCAATCTGCTGCTGATCGACGCGGGCGCGAACACCGAGGTCCACCCGGCATACCTCGTGCAGTTCGCGCAGATGGGCAGCATCTATATGCGTCAGGTGCGCGGCGTCCCGCAGCCGCGCATCGGCCTCCTTTCTTCCGGTGAGGAGGAGACGAAGGGGACGAAGATCGTCCAGGAGGCGCACCAACTGCTGAAGGCGACGGCGGGCGTTCATTTCGTCGGCAACGTCGAAGGGAAGGATTTGCCGAAGGGCGCCTGCGATGTCTGCGTGACGGACGGTTTCACCGGCAACGTCGCACTGAAGACGGCGGAAGGAACAGCCTCGTTCATGGGCGCGATTCTCCGGCGCGAGTTGACGAAGAGCCTGCCGCGCAAGGTCTTCGCTGCGCTGCTCCGCCCCGCCTTCCGCGCCATGCGGGACGAGCTCGATCCCGCGCGGGAGGGCGGCGCGCTCCTCTTCGGCGTGGACGGCGTCGCCGTGATCGCGCACGGCCATTCCAATGCCCGCGCCATTCGCAACGCCATCCGCGTCGCGAAGGAATGTGTCGACGGCAATGCGGTGGAGGCGATTCGGGCGCTGCATAGCGAGCAATGAGCAACGAGCAACGAGCAATGAGAAGATGCGTCGAGCCTTCCACTCATTGCTCGTTGCTCGTTGCTCATTGCTTCGTATGGGGGTGGGCAAATGTTTACCGATGAAATACGCGCGCTGATTGACGTACCGCGCGTCGGGGTACTCGGGACGACGAACGAGGACGGGGCACCGCTCCTGACGCCCATCTGGTACGCGCGGGACGGCGACGAATTGTGGCTCGTCCTCTCGCCGGACGGCCCGAAGACGCGCAACATGCGGCGCGATCCGCGCGTCACGTTCCTCATCATGGACGAGAGCGGCTACACCTATGTGGCGATACGCGGCACGGCGTGCCTGGAGAGCGGCGAGGAAGGCGCGAAGCCGCGCGAGATGGCGATTCGCTACCTTGGTGAGGAAAAAGGGCGGCGGTTCGCGGAGCGTGATTACATCAAGGGGGAGATCGTCTGCCGTATCACGCCGGAGAAGGTGCGGCTGCGTCGGGCTGAATAATGCCCGGCGATGTGGCTAGAGGTATGGATACGAGACCGTTATCCGTGTCAGTCGACGCCGGTGCGCCCAGCCGCAGAAGCCGCCGATACTCCGCCGCATGATGTCGAGACCCCACCGCGCCGGTCTCGGGAGATGGCGTGTCGGCGTCGCTGCCGTCGCCGGTGCGCATGCATCCGCCTGTGCGATCAAGGCATCCACGCGGACGACATCCTCGACCAGCGATTTCAGTGACTGATCCAGGTAGCCTTGCAGGTGCGTCGCTTCCGGCAGATCTTTCGTCCGCCGGTTCAGTTGTGACGCAGCCAGCATCGCCACGGTGAGATGCGTCCGCATATCGATCAATTCGGAATGTTCGATTACCGGGCTCTCGTGTGTCTCGTGCATCGTTGTGCCCCTCGCAGTCGCAGATGCGACAGATCGTTGGCCTTGGTAATGCAAGAGTGCTGCCACAAGATTTTGCCCATACAGACGCCGAAAAACGCACCGCACAGCGTGTACTGCGGAACAGAAAATTTCCACGATGAAAGAGAGAGCAATTGTCTCAGCGGGGGAGGTTCGAGGTTCGAGGTTCGAGGAAAGCCCCTCCCCGAACCTCGAACCCCGAATCCCGAACGATCATGTCAACGGTATATCTCTTGCAGTGTGTTTCGACGATACTCCGTTGCGACGTGCCGCACAGAAACGAGGCGCAGATGGGCATGGAAGTTCGCGTCGGGCCGTCGGTGGTCACGATCAATCAGAGCAGCACCTTCATGGTCACGCGCGAGGACGGCGCCATTGAGGCGGGGGGCGAACTCGGTCTGTTCGCGCAGGATACCCGCTTCGTGAGCCACTACGAACTCGGCATTAACCGCACGCCGTGGACGCTGATCAACGGCGGCGCGACCTCATACTCCGAGGCCCGCTGGCATTACCTCAATCCCGCCATCGAGACCGAGTCCGGCCCGCTCGCCGCCCGCGCCCTGGGGATGATGGTCGAGCGGGAGATCGGCCACGGCGTCTGCGAGGAGATCACGATCACCAACTTCAGTCTCGCGCCGGTGGAGTTCCAATTCGAGATCATCATCCGCTCAGACTTCGCCGATATCTTCGATGTGCGCGGGCACAAATTGGTCGATCGCGGCATCATCCGCTCGCATTGGGACGACCGCCGTTGCGCGCTGCTCAATATCTACCATCACGGCGACTTCCACCGGCGCTTCCTCTACCGGCTGCACGACACATCGACCGAGCCGCGCTTCTCGAACGGCCGCATCCTCTTCGATGTCACGCTCGCACCGCAGGCGTCGTGGCGCGCGAGTGCGGATCATGTGCCGATTTTCGGCGGGGATGTCGTGGACCCGGTGAATGAGCTGGAGCAGCCGATCGGCGTCAGCCCCTACATGCGCGCGATGCAGGAGCGGTGGAAATCGGTGACGGCGGATTGCACGAGCGATAACGTCCACTTCAACCAGTCATACAATCAGTCTATCGACGACATGGGCTCCCTGCGGATTTACGATCAGGACTTCTCGCCCGATGTCTGGATCCCGGCGGCGGGCGTGCCGTGGTACGTGACGGTCTTCGGGCGCGACAGCCTGATCGCCTCCTTGCAGACAATGATGATCCATCACCCCTTCGCGCTCGGCTCGCTGAAGCGATTGGCGGCGCATCAGGCGACGGAGATCGACGATTGGCGCGACGCCGAACCGGGCAAGATGCCGCATGAGATTCGCTTCGGCGAGTTGGCTCATTTCCACAAGATTCCCCACACGCCCTACTACGGCACGGCGGACGCGACGCCGCTCTATCTCATCACCCTGCACGAGACGTATCTCTGGACGGGTGACGCCACGCTCCTCAACGACTATCGCGCGGTCGCGGAGCGCTGCCTCCAATGGATCGATCAATACGGCGATCTGGATGGCGACGGCTTCCAGGAGTACAAGACGCGCTCCTCGCTCGGCTACCACAACATGGCCTGGAAGGACGCGGGCAACGCGGTCGTCTGGCCGGACGGCTCGCAGGTCGAACTCCCGATCGGCACCTGCGAACTGCAAGGGTATGTGTACGACGCGAAGCAGCGGATGGCGGAGATTTATATCGTGTTGGGCGAGCAGGAACGTGCGGAGCAACTGCGCGCCGAGGCGGAAACGCTCAAACAGCGCTTCAACGAGGTCTTCTGGATCGAGGAGGAGGGGACGTACGGCTTCGCCCTCGGCGGGTCGGAGAAGCGGCTCGTCCGCTCGGTCGCGTCCAATGCCGGGCACTGCCTCTGGAGCGGTATCGTGCCGCCGGAGCGCGCCGAACGGGTGATCGCGCGCCTGCTCGCGCCCGATATGTTCAGCGGCTGGGGTGTCCGCACGCTGAGCGACAAGAACCCGGCCTTCAACCCGTTCGACTACCAGCTCGGCTCCGTCTGGCCGCACGACAACGCGATCATCGCCGCCGGGATGAGCCGGTACGGGAATATGGCGGCGACGCACCGGGTCGCGAAGGCGACCCTCGAGGCGCAGGCGGGCTTCGACCGCTTCCGGCTGCCGGAACTCTTCGCCGGCTTACAGCGCAGCGCGACGAGTTTCCCCGTCCAGTATCTCGGCGCGAATATCCCGCAGGCGTGGGCGGCGGGGGCGATCTTCATGCTCCTGCGGGCGATCCTCGGCATCGCGGCGGACGCGCCGCACAACCGCCTCACCGTCGCGCCTACCCTGCCGGACTGGCTGCCCAACCTCGATCTCAGCAACCTCAAAGTCGGCAATGCCCGCCTGCATCTGCGCTTCTGGCGCGACGGCGACGCCTCGCGCTGGGAACTCGTCGGTCAGCACGGCGAGCAGACCATCGAAGTCATCGACGCCCGCTCACCGAATCCGGTAGCGTAGGCTTCAGCCTGCGCCCGGCTCGTGGGCTGGAAAGAATGCGCTCCTATTTTCTAACAAGAGTGGGGTAATACGGTAGGTTTGAATCGTTCTGAGCCTTGCGGTACAGTGGGGCGGCGATGACGCCGGAGGAAGGTAAGGCGATTGCGCAGAAGGCGGCGCGGTGGGGGAAGAAAGACGAGTGAGGCATGATCGTCTTTGATGTCCTTGGCGGCGCAACTCCTCCGGCTTGGTTCACGGCAGTTATCGGGATCGTAATGATCCTTTTCTGCGCCTATACGGTTCACAAGCAATCGCGGGTATTGACGAAGAGCGACATCGCGACCGTGGTCGGCTTCCTTATCGTGGCAGGGATCATCCTGCTCGATGGATTAATTAGACTATATCGGCATTGACCCGTTGTGCCTAGCAGGTCAAATCCCGCCCGATTCAAACTGAGCCACTACCAGCGCTTACGTAGTCGCTCGATCACGGCATCCGTCTCAGCTTCGTACTGCGCCTCTCGTTGTGCGGCTCGCTCCTGGCGAAACCGCTCATGCCTGAGCGCTTTGACAC
>JBPCMC010000136.1:0-6655 GCA_051002645.1 Thermomicrobiales bacterium | reverse complement strand
CTGATCGACGAAATCCTCATGCCGCAGCCGAAGAAGGTCGCGGGAGCAGTGTTGGCCTAGCACGCCGTCGCGGCGTGCATTCGTGCCGTGGCGCGGCCTGCGCGTGCGGGCGGAATGAGGAGCGTTTGGGGATGGCGGGTACGCGCGGAACGACGGGAAGTGGGAGCGGAAGCCGGATGCAGTATCGCTGCTCCTTTTGCGGCAAAGGGAAAGACGAGGTCAAACGCCTGGTCGCCGGGCCCGGCGCGGTCTATATTTGCGACGAGTGCGTCGAACTCTGCCGCGAGATCATCGAGGAAGAGGAAGTGCCGACGCCGAAGGTGCAACCCTCCTTCGCCGGTATCTCGACGCCGAAGCGCATCCACGAGCAACTCTCGCAATATGTCGTCGGGCAGGAGATGGCGAAGAAGAGCCTCGCCGTCGCCGTCTACAACCACTACAAGCGCATCACGGCGGGCGCGGAGCCGAACAACGATGTTGAACTCCAGAAGAGCAATATCCTGCTCGTCGGTCCGACGGGGTGCGGCAAGACCTACCTCGCGCAGACCCTCGCCAAAATCCTCGATGTCCCCTTCTCCATCGCGGACGCGACGGCGCTCACCGAGGCCGGCTATGTCGGTGAGGACGTGGAGAACATTCTCCTCCGCCTGATTCAGAATGCCGGCGACGTGGCACGGGCCGAGACGGGCATCATTTACATCGACGAAATCGACAAGATCGCGCGCAAATCGGACAATCCGTCCATCACGCGCGATGTCTCCGGTGAGGGCGTGCAGCAGGCGCTCCTCAAGATCATCGAGGGCACGACGGCGAATGTGCCGCCGCAGAGCGGTCGCAAGCACCCCCACCAGGAATATATCCAGATCGACACGCGCAATATCCTCTTCATCTGCGGCGGCGCCTTCGAGGGGCTGGAAGACATCATTGCCCGGCGGATGGACTCGAAGCATACGATGGGCTTCATGGGCATCGGCAGCAACCAGACGAAGAACGAGCAGGAGAATCTGCTCCGGCACGTCACGCACGATGACCTGCTGAAGTACGGCCTGATCCCCGAGTTCGTCGGGCGCCTGCCGATCACCGTGAGCCTCGATCAACTCTCGCGCAGCGAACTGATCCGCATCCTCACCGAACCCAAGAACGCCGTCATCAAGCAATATCAGCGCCTCTTCGGCCACGACAATGTCGAGTTGTCCTTCACCGAGGATGCGCTCGAAGAGATTGCCACCCAGGCGGAGAAGCGCAAGACGGGCGCGCGTGGCCTGAAGACCGCCATCGAATCGCTCCTCTTGGATGTGATGTACGAGATTCCCTCGCTGGACAATGTGCGCAAGTGCATCGTCAATGGCGAGACGGTCCGCTCCGGCAAGCAACCAATCCTGATGACCCTCGGTGGTCGCGAACTCGAACTGGAAGACACCGTCGCGTAATCCGTCGATATTCCACGAATGACAATGGCCGGGCTCATTGCCCGGCCACTTCCGTCTTTCTCCCCTCTCCATCGCAATGGAGAGGGGTCGGGGGTGAGGTTCCCTACTTCCCCGCGTGCGGCACCGGCAAGGCCTCGTGTTCGTCGCTGTCGGCGGCGCTCTCCTCGTCGTTGGCGGTGCGATTTTCGTTGTCGGAATTCGGGCTGAATGAACCGGGCTGCTGGTAGCCGCGCCCGCTCGCGCCATAGGGTCGCGGGGAGTATCCGTCAGTCGGAGGCATGCGCGCGGCCGGCACGACGCATTCGGGGCGCGCATATCCCTGTCGGGGCGGTAGGTCCGCGCGGGCGAACTGGGCGACGTTCGCCTCGAGGTCGATGAATTGATCCGCGATGTCCATCAGGTCGGTCGCGGCCTGGCGCGGCGTCGCGGCGACCTCGACGCGCAGACCGGCATTCTGCGCGGCATCGACAAGATTGACGAAGTCACCATCGCCGCTGACGACGATCGCCACATCGATGTGCGGCGCTTGCGTGAGCAGATCGATGGCGAGCTCCATATCGAGGTTCGCCTTGGTGCTGCCATCCTCGAAGCGGCGGAGCGCCTTCGTCTTGACGCGGAAGCCGTTGCGCTTCAGCCAGGTGATGAAACTGTGGCTGCTCTCGTCCTCGGGGTTGTAGCCGAGATAGGCGTAGGCGCGGTGCAATCGCCGCCCCGACGTGAGGAAGTCGAGCAGGCGGGCGTAGTCGATGCGAATACCCATATCCCGCGCCGCGAAATAGAGGTTCGACATATCAAAAAAAATCGCGATCCGATCTGCCTCATCGTGCCGACGTGACGCGCGCATGGAGAAACCCCTTTCAATCAGCCAATCTACAAAGCACACCCGACAGGCGACGCCTGACCCTCAACCATTCCAAGAAGTGCGTCCGTTGCGTTTTCGACCTTCTCCGTCGTGGCGTTAGTCTATCACGCCCTTCGCCAATCAAACAAACCCTACCGCATTAACTGTCCGCCGCGACGAGATGGCGCCACGCTTCGTTGATTCCCTCATCGCCGACCGCGTAGAAGTAGCGAATGTCGCCGTTCTCGCGGAAGGCGAGATTGTACCGTCGCACGCCATCACGCACGGCGCTGCCGACGTAGCCGAGATCGCCTTCCCAGGTGATACTCCCCGGCTCCGGCACGCCGCTCTCGCGCTCCATGATCGCCTGCCGCCACAATCGCCGCGCGGATTTGCGGGTGATGTTCTCAGCGACCCTGCCGGAGCGGAGGTCACGCATTGTGTAGAACTGCTCGCCGTCCCGTTCCTCGACGGAGAGGATTTCCACGCCCGCTTTCGGGATCACCGCCGGCTCACTGCCGTTCCGGCTGACCGCCGGGGTGGATGCGCCCACCGGTATCGCCTGCTCCTCCGGCGTGAGGGCTGCAGTCGGCGGCGTCGCGACCTCTAGTGTCGCCTCCGCCTTCGCGGGGCGGCGGGTGCGGCGGCGTGGCCGTGGCTTCGGCGCTTCCGTGGCGGGTGGCTCCCCTGACGCTTCGGGGGCGCTCACTGGCTCAGCAGCCGCAGGCGGTTCGGCAGCGACTGGTAGCGCGACCGGAGCAGTCGCTTCAATGACCACGTCGCTTGCCGGGGCAGGCAGAGCGATTTCGATAGGTGAAGCGGCTTCCGCGCCTTCCGCAGGCGGTTCGAGATCATAGACGGGGTGAACCTCCTCTGCTGTCAGGGGTTCGACCGGCACAGCCGTATGCGTTTCTTCGCTCTCGGTTGGTTTGCGCGCTGGTGGGCGTCTCCGGCGGGGGCGGCGCTCCGAGCGCAGTGCGGATGGCGCTTCCTCGGTTGGCGCGTCCGCGCTATCGGCTGCCTGGCTGTCGGCGGTCTGCACATCGTCCGATTCGTCGTCCTCATCCGGTGCCTGACGCGGCGCGGTCCACGCGCGCTCGCGGGTCAGATCGACAGCGGGGAGCGTATCGGCCGCCGCCGCCTCGCGGACGAGTTGGACGATCTCATCACGCAAGGCGATGACCGTCTCGCTCTCCTGCCGCACGAAGACCTGCCCGGCGTCCGTCGCGTACGGGGTGTTCAGACCCTTCGGGATGGTGACGATGAGAATCTGCTTCCCGCCGCTCGCCTCGACATCGACGGTCACATCCAACTTCGGCACGACGCTCCGTGCCAGTGCGTCGCGCAGGCCGCGTGCCGAATCTTCCGGGGTCGGCACACCGACGACTGGCTGCGTCGGGCTCGCAGTCATGCCAACATAGATCGTGCCGCCGTTCGTGTTCGCGAAGGCGACGACATCTTTGAGGATCGGGCGGTACCGGCTGCGGCGGCTGCGTACCTGCTCGTGGAAGGATTGGACAATCGACGGCCCCTGCTCGCGCGCCGCCTGCACGGCGTCGTACGGGGTGGCCGTCACCGGCTGGTAGGGGCGAATCCGCACGAAGTCCTCCGAGACGAGGAGGGCAAGCAGCGCGGCGAAGGAGCGTTCCGGCAGGAGCACTTCGGTCGCGCGGTCGCCGATGCCGAGGTCGGTGTCGCGGTGCGCACCCTCGCGGGAGAGCCGGTGCGCATCCGATCCCTGGATGCAGTGCATCCGGCGGGGATACTCGGGCTTCGAGCCGTTGAAGAAGCTCGCCGTGGCACGGCGTGTCATGTCGTCGAGGTCGGTCACTTCGAGTGCATGAATATAGGGCGACTGCGTATAGGCGATCTTCGTCTGCCCGCCGAAGCGGAAGCCCTGCATCGCCACGCCGTGCGTCGAGCTGACGTGCGCCGGGATGACGAGGCCGCCATGCTCGTAGATGATCTCGTAGGCATTGAGGACATCGGCGGTCGCGCCGACCTGGCCGCTGCCCATCTCCATCTGGTCTTCCGGCACATTGAGCATGAGCAGCAGGTGTTCGAGTCGCCGCACCGTCGTCTCCGGCGGGAAGATGCCGAGGATGTGGAAGCCGAAGGCGGCGGTGAACTCGAAGCCGGGCAGGACGAGCATTTTGCCGAGCAAGCGGCGGTATTCTTCGAGGATTTTCCACTCCGCCGGCGTGAGACGGTTCAGTTCCTCGAGCAATTCGAGGTCTTCGATCTCGCGCCGCATCG
This sequence comes from Thermomicrobiales bacterium, assembly GCA_051002645.1. GTDB lineage: Bacteria > Chloroflexota > Chloroflexia > Thermomicrobiales > JALYUS01 > JALYUS01. The sequence continues at coordinate 2,128 of JBPCMC010000136.1, read as the reverse complement.
CGGCGATGCCGCTGACGCTGTTATGGTCCGTGAAGGCAATGATGTCGAGGCTGCGCCCCTCCGCCTTCTGTAGTATTTCCAGGTAGGTGGCAGCAAGGTCCTGATAATCCGCCGACGCGGGCGTATGGAGATGCAGATCCATGCGGAACCACGTCATCTCCTGCGCGTCGCGCGTCTGGTGGCCGCGTCCACCCCTTCCGCGTCGTGTCCGTGACATGCTGGTGTGCGTCGCTCCTGCTGCACGCGCCGTCCGCGTGGCGAAAAGACCAATCCGGCCTATGTACGATTGTCGCATACGCCTATCGGGACGGCAAACCGGGCGAAATCCTAACCCCCGGCCCCCTTCCCTGCGAGGGAAGGGGGCCGGGGGTTAGGATTCTCTCGAAGGCGACGATGAATAGGACCCTGACCACACAAGCCTATGGGCGCGACAGACGGGCCGCACGTACGGTAGAGTACGCGCGATATGGTGGCGGACGATCCACACGCGGGAGTGATGATGCGGGAAGATTCATTGGACCTTACGGCGTTTCTCGACCGGCTGGCGTCGAACACGCCGACGCCCGGTGGCGGCGCGGCGTCCGCGCTCGTCGGCGCGCTCGGGGCGGCGTCGGTCGCCAAAGTGGCGGCGGTGAGCGTCGGCAAGCCGAAATTCGCGGCGCATGACGAGGAGTTGCGCGGTCGCCTCGATGCGTTGCTGGCAGTGTGTCAGCGCTTCATCGCGCTCGCCGCTGAGGACGAAACGGCCTTCGCGACCTACATGTCCGCCCTCCGCCTGCCACGCGGGAGCGATGAGGAACGTGCGGCGCGGGCCGCCGCCCTCCAGGAAGGGATGCGGCAGGCGGCTGCCGTGCCGCTGCGGATCATGGCCGCCGCGCGGGAGGTGCTCGACGCGGCGGAGATGATTGCGGTGATCGGCAATCCGACCGCGCTCGGCGACTGCGGCGCGGGCGCGACGATGGCGCTGGCGGCGATGCGTACCTCGCTCCTCAACGTCACGGCGAACATCGCGGGCCTCGTCGATGGTGCGGAGGTTGCGGGCTACCGGGCGCAATTGCACGACCTGATGGGCGATGTCGATAGACGCGAGCGCGTGCTGCTTGAGGCGGTTCGCCGCCGTCTCGCGGGTGAGGAATAGATGGCTGTCACACCGCCCACATCGCCTATTATGACCGAGTCGGGATGCCGTCTCCTGCTGGGGAAGCCAGTCGCCGCCGCGATCACTGAGGAGGTTCGCGCGGGCGTCGCTGCCTTCATCGCGCGCTACGATGTCGTGCCCGCGCTCGCCGTGATGACCGTCGGCCCGACGCCCGCCGCCGAGCGGTATACCGAGACGCTACGCAAGCAGTCGGCGGCGGTCGGGCTCGCCTTCGAGCGCGTCGCTCTCGACCCGGACGCCGATGAATCGACCGTCTGCGAGCGGATTATCGACCTCAACCACACCTCGAACATTGCCGGCATTCTCGTGCAGATGCCCCTGCCGCCGCACCTGCCGCCCACGCTTGTCGGGGCAACCCTCGACCCCTTCAAGGATGTGGACGGTATCACGCCGGTCAATGCGGGGAGGCTCTCGCTCGGCTTACCGGGGCTCTTTCCGAGCACGCCGCTCGGTGGTGTCGCGCTTCTCAGACACTACGACATTCCGATGGCGGGGATGCACGCCGTCGTCGTCGGTCGCTCGAACGTCGTCGGTCGCCCCCTGGCGCAACTACTCCTGCGCGAGGACGCGACGGTGACGATCACGCATTCGCGCACGCCGGATTTAGCGGCACAGACGCGCGTCGCCGATATCTTGGCGGTAGCGGTCGGGAGGGTCGGGTTCATCACGCCGGAGATGGTGAAGCCGGGCGCGGTCGTCATCGACTTCGGCACCACCTTCACGGAAGCCGGTCTGCGCGGCGATGTCGTGCCGGAGGTTGCCTCCGTCGCCTCAGCGCTGACGCCCGTTCCGGGTGGCACGGGGCCGGTGACGAACGCGATCCTCCTGCGTAATACGCTACGCGCCGCCGAGGAGATGATGGCCTCCCGGCAGCGGTCGGGCTTGTAGAGGCAACGGGCGACACCCCTCATGTGGTGGGGGGGGGGGGGGGTCGGGGGAAGCGGAAAAAAAAAACGACAGCAGCTCACA
>JBPCMC010000135.1:0-3254 GCA_051002645.1 Thermomicrobiales bacterium | reverse complement strand
GCGATCGACTGGAGCTACACGACGCTCGACGCGGACGAGCAGGCGCTCTTCGCGCGGATGGCCGTCTTCGCGGGCGGCGGCACGCTGACGGCGATTGAGACGATCTGCAACGCTGATGGCGCGCTGGCGATGGAGATCATCGACGGCCTCTCCTCGCTGGCGGACAAGAGCCTGCTCCGTCGGGTGGATGTCGGCGAGGGCGAGCCGCGCTTCGCGATGCTCGGCACGATCCGCGAGTACGCATTAGAGCGACTGGACGAGCGCGGCGAACTGACGTAGATGCGCCATGCCCGTACCGCGTATTACCTCGCGCTCGTTGAGGAGGCAGAAGCGCATCTGGCCGGGGCGGCGCAGGGCGTGTGGCTCGCCCGGCTCGAAGCGGAGCACGACAATGTCCGCGTCTCGCTCCGCAATACCTTGGAGGCGGGCGAGCACGAGACGGCGGTGCGGCTGGTCGGCGCGTTCTGGCGCTTCTGGTCGATTCGCGGCTACCTGACCGAGGGGCGACGCTGGATGGAGCGCGCATTGGAGCAGGCGGATGGCGTCCTGCCGCCCCTGCGGGCGAAGGCGCTCGACGGCCTCGGCGCCCTGCTGCGGGCGCAGGGCGATGAAGCGACCGCGCGGATGCGGTACGAGGAGGCGCTGGCGATCCGCCGCGCATCAGGCCACCGTGCAGGCATCGCCCACTCGCTCAGCAATCTTGCGGGCATGGCGCGTGACGGGGGCGACTTCGACGCAGCCCGCACCGGCTACGAGGAGGCGCTGGCGATCCGCCGCACGCTCGGCGACAGCGAAGCCGTGGCGCGGACGCTGATCAATCTCGGCATCCTCGCGCAGCGGCAGGGCGACGACGCCACCGCCCGCGCCCGCTACGAAGAAAGCCTCGCCATCGCGCGTGAACGGGGACACACACAGGCAGTCGCGCACGCCCTGACGAACCTCGGCGTCGTCGCTCAGCAACGGGGAGATTACGCCACGGCCCGCGCCCGCTATGAGGAGAGTCTGTCCGCCGGGCGCGCGATGGACGACACAGCGGCCATCGGCTTCGCGCTGAACAACCTCGGGGCGGTCGCGTGGCAGCAGGGCGACCTCACCGCCGCGCGCTCCTTCTACGAGCAGAGTCTGGCGCTGCGGCGCGCGCTGGGCGATATGCGCCAGATCGCCTTCTCGCTCACCAATCTCGGCAACGTCGCGCGGGAGCAGGGCGACCTCGCCGCCGCCCGCACCTACTACAACGAGTGCCTGACGATCCGCCGCGAACTGGGCGATCCGCGCGCGCTGCCCTTCGCCCTCAACAATGTGGCCATCGTCGCGCGGCAGCAGGGGGAATACGTAACCGCCCGCACCGCCTATCAGGAAAGCCTCGCGTGCAGCCAGCAACTCGACGACCCGCGCGGCATCGCGGAGGCACTGGAAGGCTTGGCAGCACTGGCCGGGATAGAGGGCGATGGAGCGCGTGCGGCGCGGTTGTGGGGTGTGGTCGAGACATTCCGCACCGCGCAATCGCTCCCGCGCGTGCCGGTCGATCAAACACGCTACGCGCGCGACCTCGCCGCCGCCCGTGCCGCCACCGATGCCAGCGCCTGGGATGCCGCCTGGTCTGAAGGCATATCGCTCTCACTGAAAGAAGCAATCGCGCTCATCTCCGCCGCGCCGGAGGCAGCGACCACCCGCCGTCCGCCGCCCCCCGGCATCCCGGACTTCGTGCCCCAGCCGTCCACGCCATCGTAACGGATTTCCTCAGTGGCGTGGCCTCATTGTTGGCTATCCTCCTACCAAAGGTTGATTTTGGAGCGCGCTCATACGCGAATACGACGGACGACGGGCTCGCCAGTTTCCTGGCAAATGTTCTGGGCAAAGTTGCGTGTGTAGTGTGATAGTACGGGACCCTTTTACACAAAGCCCTTATGCGACAATACCCGACATGGAGTGGTAAACGGCTCAAGAGATGAGGCGGCGATGCAGCAGCGAGGCAATCAGCGGACTTCCGCGCCGGAGCACCTTTACCGATACACCCCGCGTAGCCTGCGGGTGCGTATCAGTTGGATTATCGCTTGTCCGATCGGCCTTGGGGCGATATTCGTTGTCAACGGGCTGCTCCCGCCGCATCACTTCGGTCTCGACCCGTTCGTCGCGGTCTGTGCCCTTATCGGCATGAGTGTTGGGCTCACGCTCATGGCTAGACGAACGACACTTACGGTCACTCCCGACGGCGTCGGGTATCGGCGATCTTACCGGGACACCTGGGTACTCTGGCAGGACATCGAGGCAATACGGCCATGGTCGCGCGGCTACTATGGCTGGACTGTTGGTGAAGGACTGGTGATCCGCGCCAATGCTCTATCATTGCCCGGTTCCCGCCCACGTCGAACTTTCTCTCGCTACTTCATTCCGCTGGAATGCTTCGCCCCGCGATGGCGGGAGAGTCCGCTCGGTGAGGATGTTCGCCGCTACGCACCGTGGCTCATGAGTGGGGAAGAGACCAGTCACCGGTAAGGGTTTTTCTTGCACTGTCAGTTTGATGCGGCTTGCGCGACATGACGATGGACTGATTATTGCCAGGAAGGACGTTAGAGCGGTGGATCACTGCGCGATGCTTTCCCCTCGATAATGAGGAGTGATCGGATGCAAGACGATCAGCGCTACACAGCGAAGGCAATACGTCGGCGAGTGATTCTGACGATATGTGTGACGGTCGTTGGAATCATCCTATTTGCGATCTTTCAGACACTCCACAGCGGAGAGCGCGTCTCGCCGTGGCAAGTCCTCCTGCTCCTCGCAGTCACGGTGCCGATATCTATCGTGACGCTCTGGCTATTGTTCCGCTTCGCGGATCGACTTGGGTTATATGACACGGCATATTACCAACAGGTGCGGAAGCGTCCCGGTGAGACCTGGTGGCGGGCCTACCGCCGGAACCTAACCGCCGCCCCGCGTCGCCGACCGCTCAGCCGGATTTTCCCTCTCCTCGGTGTGGTCGAACTGCTCGTCGGTGCAGCCTCTGTACGAGGCAACGCGCTGCGCGGTATGGCGGCGATCCTGATCGGTGTCTGTCTCCTCATCGGGGGTTGGGCGGAGAATCTGCCGGATGGGCGGCGACGGCTGCTGATCGGCCTTCGTATAGTTACCCCTACAGGGACACTTCGACGCGGTTTGCGCTACGCTTCTCTCCCATAGGAGAGGAGTGAAGCATGGTCGCGGCACACACTTGCACGGAATCGGGCGCGCTCGCGCGATGGTCAGAAACACTGGAT
>JBPCMC010000134.1:0-11848 GCA_051002645.1 Thermomicrobiales bacterium | reverse complement strand
GCATCGTGTGCTCGCATCCGTAGCGATCCTGCTGTTCCACACCAATGGCTGGGCCGGAATTGGCGATGGCGAAGGCAAGATCGGACAATCGCGCGGCGAGCATCTGCACGAGCCAACCGCCCTGACTGTGCCCCCAGATACCGACCCGGCGCGGGTCGATGCCCTCCTGCTCGCGCAGCAGCGTGATGGCGGCGAGCGCCTGCTCGGTGCGGTCGGCGAGACCGTAGCGCCGCCAATCCCCCGATGAGCCGCCGATGCCTGGCTTGTCGAAGGAATAGACCGCGATGCCGCGACTGAGGAAGGCGTCGCGGATGGGCGGGAAATAGCCGCCGCTATCGCGGTCGGCGGGGCCGGAGCCCTGCATCATGAGGACGGCGGGATGCGGCGGGAGCGACGTCGGCAGATGCAGTGTCCCCGCAAGCCGTACCCCTCCCCACGCGACGGTGATCTCTCGACGCTCGATCTCGGCCATCCGCTCTTCCTCTCCACGATACGGGAATGCACCGGTTGCTACAGCGGCGGCTCGATTGGCGGCGCGTTGGGCGGGTAACGCCACTGGTAGTAGTGCTGGCCGACATTGCCCATCTCCACCTGGAAGGCGGGGGTGTTGGCTGCCGTGAACGTCAGCACGCGCCGCTCGAAGACCTGCACAACGACATCCTTCGGCAGCCCGCTGACGACGAACCCGGCGCGGAAGGGCTCGGAGATGGCGAGGCCGATGGTGGCGAGGCCCGCGCGATTGCGATAGTCAAGGAAGGCGGACGCCACATTGTGCTGCGTCTGCGTATCATACCCGCCCATCGCGACCCCGGATATCGCGGGTCCCTGGGAAATATCGCCGGTGGCGGACATCACGGTCGTGATCGGCGCGCCCGTCTGGGCCGGGGCGGGCGCGAGAATACCGCTGGCGCGACTGCCGAGCGTCGCGTAGGTCGGCCCGGCATTGCTCGGATCACCGGCGATGGGGATATTCGGCGGCGGCTTGCTGACGAAGGTCGCGTCGCCGAACTGGACGCGCCCGCGGATCATCTCGACGGGCAGTAAGCCGTTCGTGACGCGACCGGGCGGGTCGGTCCACTCCATCCGCCCCTTATCGAAGTATTGGACATGACGCCGACCAGCGGCAGCATCTTTGTAATACTCCCATCGCCCACCGTCAGATGTGGTAGGCGGGCCCCAGAAGTTGGTCGTGATCGCCTCGCCCGCCACCCACTGCGTCTGGAAGGCTGGTTCTGCAAAAGCCGCCGCGCCCACCGGGAACGCGGTGAGGCCGATGATTAAGAGCACGACCCCGCCGATGATGCATCCTCGTCGCATGCGCGTCTCTCTCCATCCGGGTTGTCGGTGTTTACCGGCCGGTCGCTTCCGCCGCCGCATCGTCGCGGCTCCTGATGCGGGGAGCATCATACGTCAATTGCCGGAGCGCGGTCGCCAGGATGTAAAAAGAGATCGCGAAGCCGAGGACGAGGAAATGGAGTACGACGCTCCAGATGAGAATCAGACGCACGCTATGGGCGATGTCGGGCAGACTGCCGGCGCCGGGCCCGTCGGCGAGTTGCATGATCTGTCCGGCAATCGCGTCGGTGTTCTGGGCGGTGGCCTGCACCTGCTGGGCAATCGTGCGCAGATTGCCGCTGTTCGTCGCGAGCGACGTGCCGGTCTGGTCGATCTCGGTGGAGACCGCGCGCGGGTGGGTCGACTCCTGACGGATACTCGTCTACACACCGGCGAGCGGGTGGGAATTCGTGACCGGGATCGTGAAGTTGAAGACCCCGGCGGTCGATTCAATCGTCCCGGCGGTGTCGCGGATCGTGCCGGAGACCTGTTTGATCGAGGTCGTGGCGCTATCCACGGTCACCGCTCCCTGGTTGCTCGCGTCGGAGACGCTGCGCAACGTCTGCGATGACTGCGCCGTGGTGCGGCCGATCAGACGCAGTTGCTCCTGGGCGGCCGCCTGGGCGTGGCCCAGTTGCCGGTAGGCGACAATCGACACGCCGACGCCGATCAGTGCGACGACCGTCGCGATCACCGTGAAGAGCCGCACGCCATCCAGCCAGCGGCGAATGATGTGCCGCGAGGTGCGCGGCCACATTTCCAGTTCCAGCAGCGCGTCCATCCTGCTCCTATCGCTTCACGTACCGCCCCTCTTTCCACAAATGCACGATACGGGCCGAGAGTATTCGGCGGTCGCACGTTTCGATGTCTCCGGGTGTCACATCGCCATCCTCCAATTCAACGGAATCGGGTAGGATAACGGCGGCGTCCGTGGCTCCCGAGGAGGAACCGTTCTACTATGCAATCCGCCGTGACACCGCCCGACGACGCGCCGCTCCCACTGCCCGAGGAGCAGGCGGCCGTTACGTCGCACCCACCCGCGCTGAAGGCGATCTTCCTGACCTGGTTGCGCATCGGCGCGTTCTCCTTCGGTGGTGGGGCGGCGACGCTCTTCCTGATGCGCCGCGAGTTCGTCCAGCGCCATCGCTGGCTCACCGGCGACCAATACAACGAGGCGTTCGCCCTCTCCAAACTGACGCCGGGGACGAACATCATCGCCCAGTCTATCGTCATGGGCCGGATGATGGCCGGGGCGGGTGGTGTGGTCGCCTCGCTCGCCGGGTTGCTCGCGCCCGCCGTCACCATTACGACGCTGCTCGCCGCCTTCATCACCTTCGTCCAGGGGAACCGGGCCGCCGGTGCGGTGCTGGCGGGGATCGTCCCGGCGACGGGCGGGCTAACCTTCGCGATTGTCGTGCAGATGGGCGGCGGGCAACTCGGTCAGGGGTGGGACCGCGTGCGCGGACTGGCGGTGATGCTCGCCTGTTTCCTCTCCGTCGGCCTGCTGCACCTGCCCGTCCCGCTGATCCTGCTGACGATGGGGGCGCTCGGCGCGCTCTTCCCGCGACTGCTCGGCATCAACCCGCCCGCACCGGCGACCGCACCGGCGACCGCGCCCGTAGCAGATGAGGCGCGACGCGCATGAATATCCTGTCGCTCTTCTGGGAGTTCCTCAAGGCGGGGCTCTTCTCCTTCGGGGGATTGGGCAGCCTGCCGATCCTCGTCCAGAGTCTCGTCCATACCCACGGCTGGGCGACGGAGGCGCAGTTCGGGCAGGCGCTGGCGGCGGGGCGAATCAGCCCCGGCCCGAACGGCCTCTACGTCATCGCGCTCGGCTACCTGGTCGATGGCGTACCGGGGGCGGGTGTGGCGGCGATAGCCAATGTCATTCCCTCGCTCCTCGTGCTGCCGCTCTCGGCGCTGCACAGCCGAATCGCCCGGAACCCGCGCGTGATCGGCACGATGCGGATGATCGGCCTCGCCGTCATCGGCATCCTCTTCTGGACGGCCTTCTCGATCGTCCGTGGCGCGGCGAGCGGCGTGGCGGACTGGCTGATCGCCCTCACCGCCCCTGCCATCGTCATCCTGCGACCGAAGTGGAATCCTGTCTTCGTCCTCCTCGGCGCGGGCATCGTCGGTCTGCTCTTACACTACTGACAAGGTTCGGAGGGAGAATTGAACCACGGAGACACAGAGAACACAGAGGAGATTCGGAGAAATTGATGGGTCCGGTCGCATCCACAATTCACGCTCCCATCCCCTTTTCTCACGCTGTCCCTCTTTGTCTTTCTCTGTGCTCTTTGTGTCTCCATGGTTCAACGCATTTCAAGAAGGAGTGAGGGATGGAGAATGACGCGCGGGATGCGGTGATGACGAAGTTGGAGCGGGCGCTGGAGGAACAGAAGCACGTCAATGATGTGCTGGCGCGGCAGGTCGATGACTTGATGCTCTACCAGCGGCTCGGCGACATCGCGGCGGTCGAGATCGTCTCCTTCACGGGTCCGCCGCCGCGCAACACGCCGAATCCGACGGCGCAGGGGGCGGGCAACCCGCTCGTCCTGCGTGCGTACGTCTTCATCCCGCGCGATCTCGACCGGGACGCGAAACACCCGCTGATCGTGCAGGTACATGGCGGCATCCATGCCAACTTCGGCTCCGGAGCGGCGAACGTCGTGCGCGAACTGGTGCAGCAGGGCTACACCGTGATTGCGCCAGAATATCGGGGGAGCACGGGATATGGCCGCGCCTTCTACGAGCAGATCGACTACGGCGGGTTAGAGACCGAGGACAGCTACGCGGCGCGCAACTTCGCCATCGAAACCTATCCGTTCCTCGATCCGGCGCGGGTCGGCATTATCGGCTGGAGCCACGGCGGCCTGCACGCGCTCCTCAATATCTTCGACCACCCAGATGACTATGCGGCGGCCTACACCGCCGTGCCCGTCAGCGACCTCGTCGCGCGGATGGGCTACAAGGGGCAGGGGTACCGCGATCTGATGTCCGCGCCGTACCACGTCGGCAAGACAGCGGAGGATGATGTGGCGGAGTACCGCCGCCGCTCCCCCTCCTGGCAGGCGCACCGCTACGCCGGGACGCCGCTGCTCATCCACACGAACACCAACGACGAGGACGTCAATGTGCTGGAAGTCGAGCGGCTCATTCAGGCGCTCAAGGCGGAGGGGAAGGGCGATTCCTTCCAATACAAGATCTACGACAACGCGCCCGGCGGCCACGCCTTCAACCGGCTCGACACACCGCTCGCTCGCGCGTCCCGTCGTGAGGCGTGGCAGTTTCTCGCGCCACACCTCAAGCCGTCCCGACCGGTGGCGGAGTGACCGTCGCGAAAGGAGCAACCGCTGATGGCTGAACCTTCGCACGATGCCGCCACATCCGACGATTGGAATTGGGCGGAGCGGGCCGCCGCCTGGCGTCGCTGGCACCCGACGCTCACCGCGTGGTGGCGCGGGGTGACCGATCTGCTCGTCACCTGGGCCGAGCCGGGTGCAGGGATGCGCGTGCTGGACATTGCCAGCGGCACTGGCGAGCCTGCCCTCACCCTCGCCCCGCTGATCGCGCCGGATGGCGTCGTGACGGCGACCGATGTGATCCCGGAGATGGTGGCAATCGCGGCGGAGAATGCGGCGGCGGCAGGCATTGCGAACATGCCGACGCAGCAGGCGGACGTCGCAGCGCTCCCTTTCCCAGATGCGTCGTTCGACCGCGTCACCTGCCGATTCGGCGTGATGTACTTCCCCGACGTGCCGCACGCGCTCCGCGAGGTGCGGCGCGTCCTCCGGCCCGGCGGTCGCGCCGTCTTCGCCACCTGGGGGCCGCTGGAACAGATCGACTACCTGACCAGCACCCTCAGCGTGCTCCTGCGCTATCAGGAGACTCCACCACCCGCACCGGCCCCGGACGCACCCCATCCCCTGCGGTTCGCCCGCGCGGGGACGCTCTCCGCCGCCCTCCACGCCGCCGGGTTCACGGACGTGCGCGAGGAAACGGTGATCGTACCGCTCCCGTGGCCGGGCACGCCGGAGGAGTTCCTCGGCTATATCCGCAGCGATATGGTCACCTTCGATACCCTCCTTTTCCAGATCGCGCCGGAACAACGCGAAAGGGCGCTGGACGAGGTCTTTACGCGCGTCCGTAATTACGACGATGGCGAGTGCGTGCAGTTCAACGCCGCCATCGTCGTCGCCTCTGCATCCCGCTGAGAAGAAGGGGTGAACCACCAAGACACCAAGAACACCAAGAACACCAAGAACACCAAGGGGGAATATTCTTGCATTCTCTTGGTGTTCTTGCGGGTGCCCTCTGGGCAGTATTGGTGGTTTTGTATCCCTGAATCCTAACGAGCGAGGCGGAGACAGAGGCACACGAGTGGGAATCGCCGCGCCCGATTGACGAGCCGCCACGCGCGCCGGCGCCATCGATTCTGCCGCAGCACGTCCGCCCAGACATGTTCGATCATCACCAGTTCGTCGGCGGTCACCCCGGCGGTTCTGCGGAACACCTCATCCGGCACGTCGCTATCCTCCCCGCATCCTCTCGGTCAAATCCGACGCACCCCTTGCACTTTTGACGATATTCGGTATTCTCTGTTGTACGTACACATCGTACATGCGATTATAGCAGACGATGGCGTGTGCGGAATGGGTGCGCGATGAGCGCCGGATGAACAAAAGGGGGAAGCAATGGGGATGGGAACACGGCGGGTACTACGAACCTCGCTCTACGGCGTCGCACTCGCGGCCTTGCTGCTGGCGATCATCCTGCCGACCGTCGCGGCAAAGAGTAACCCGCCCTTCCGAGTGCGGGTGCTGATGGCGGTCGCCGACAACAGCGGTGTCGATGTCTGGATCGACGATGTGCAACTGACCAACAACGCCCAATTCAAGACTCTCTCCGCATATGTGCAGCGCGAGGAAGGCGACTACGAACTGAGCGTCTACCCGGCGGGCAAGAAGTCGCAAAGCGCCGCATATGTCTACAAGCGGGTTGTCCCGTTCCGCGCGCCGAAGGATTACACGATCGTCGTCATGGGCAAGCAGGCGGACAACTCGATTGATGCGTCCATCGAAATCGACCGGAACACGCTGGATGGCTCGAACAATGCCCACGTCCGCCTCGGCGACTACATCGCCGGGACAGGGACGCTGACGCTGGCGACGGCCGTCTCCAATACCGTCCTCGGCAATGCGAAGAGCGGCGAGACGGATGCCTATGTTTCCATCGCGGCGGGCACATACACGCTGATCCTCAATGACGCCAACAACGCCCTCGTCACGAAGACGGACAACGTCACGCTCGGGCCGAATACGGCGGTCAGCGTCTTCGCTGTCGGCCTGGGCAAAGGGACACCGGGCCCGTCCCTGATCGTCAACACCGACGCAGGGACACCGCCCGTGCAAGCGACCGCGACTCCGACGGCCACCACCGCACCGAGTCCGTCGGCGCCTGTTCCCGCCGCCTCACCGGCCTCGGCGGCAAGCGCGGCGCTCCGCCAGGCGTTCCTGCCCGTCCCGTCCGTCGCGAACACGAGCGACAAGGTCTACTATCCCCAGACGGGCCACACACTCGGCGGCATCTTCAAGACCTACTGGGAGCAGCACGGCGGCTTGGCGCAGTTCGGCTACCCGATCACCGAGGAGTACTCGGAAGTCTCCCTGACCGACGGCAAGACGTACGTCACGCAGTACTTCGAGCGCGCCCGTTTCGAGAATCACCCCGAGAACAAGGGCACGCAGTACGAAGTCCTCCAGGGCCTCCTCGGTCGCGAGATGATCAAACTCCTCGGCGTAGGATAAGAGCTGGTTTTCAAACCCGACGGGAATGAACCGCCAAGGACGCCAAGGACGCCAAGAGGGGAAACTCGAAGAGATAGCGCCGGTTGATCTGCAATTTCTCTTCGACGCTGCCCTCGCCTTCATTCGGGCGTGGCGGGTCGAGGTCCAGCGTGATCCAGTAGCGATAGCCGCGCTCTTGCACCCAGCGCCAGACGGCGGGAATGTCCACGCCGCCTACGCCAAGGTCTTTATAGAGAATTTCCTCCGCATGCATCTCGCGGCTCGGCGTCGCGCCGGTGTAGCCGCGATAGGACGCCTTCGCATCCTTCCAATGGAGAGCAACAATCCGGTCCGCGTGCGCATCGAGGAACTCCATCGGGTCGCCGCCGCCGAGGAGGATATGTGCCGTGTCCAACGTGAGCGAGACGTACTGCGGATCGGTCAATGCGAGCAGGCGGCGGATTTCCTCGGGGCGCTCGATCGGGCCCCAGATGTGCGGATGCGGCGCGAGGCGGATACCGTACTCCGTCGTGCGCCGCCCGAGTTCGTTCAGCGTCCCGGCGATGGCCTGGAGGTCCGCGTCGGTCGGTCCTTGCGGCGGGCGCTCGCCCATATTGATCTTGAAGTGTGTGCAGCCGAAGAGGACGAGGAAGTCGCGGGCGAAGGCGACATGATCGTCAATCGTTTGCTGGCGCGCCGCCGGGTCGATGAAGTCGGTCGACTGCCCCGGGCCGCCATTCGAGCAGGTCGCCATCGCCAGGCCATGCCGGTCGAGCAACGCCTTCAGTTCCTGCGACCGCTCCACATACGGCATAATCATGCCGCGATACGGCTCGATGCCGGGGAAGTCGAGCGCCGCGACGAGCGCTACATCTTCCGGTTGCAGATTGCCGAAGACGCCCCCGCCCATCGCGAAGTGCGGCCCGCCCGGTAACGTCGGCATCGTCGCTGTCGTTGCATCCGCCATCGTTGCGCCCCTTTCGTCCTCACGAATCCGCTCGTCTCGTGGACGATACATGAGGGAGCGCGCTGTCGTCGAGACGGCGACGATTTTAATCGATTGCTAACGCGGCGAGAAAGCGGCGGTGCGAGGGCGTGGCGATCGGCGTTGTTGGTCACGCCACCGCCAACCGAGCGCGAAACTCACGCCCGCGAGGATCGCGAGGATGGCCATACCAGGATAGGCAAGCCGGAGCGGAACGGCTGCCCATCGGGTTGGCGCAGCGGAGGCGAGAGGAGCGACGCCACTGGTCGCGGTCACGGCCGGCATCGGGTGATCGCCAAAGGCATTGATCGTCCATTCCCATGTACCGGCCTCCGGCAGCGTGATGCGCGCCGCGTAGTGGCCTTGCGGCCCGTCATCCGGCGCGGGGAAGGTGAGGAGCTGGCCGCTCTGCGCGTTGCGGAAGATGATCTCGCTCGGACGTATGCCGGGGAGTAGGGTGTTACCGTGCTGCCGGAGCGTGAAGCCGACCGTTGTCTCGTGCTCGGCAACGAAGGTGGGCATTGCATCCAGGGTCGCGACCGCCCAGCCGCCGGCGGAGACCGACGCAGAGAGCGCGGCGACGAGCAGCACTGTCACACCGACGACGATACATTTCAGGGTTCGCATGTCGTTCCTCCGTAACGCGATCATTGACCTGCGGCGCTGCTATTGATGAAGGCGATCAGCGCTTCGATTTCGTCCGGGCTCAGGTGCAGGTTCGGCATCACACCGCTCGGGCCGTACGCGGGTGCGGTCTCGGGCCGCACAGCCTGCGGGTCCGCGAGCCAGCGGCGCAGAAAGTCCGGGCTGTTTCGGTAGTTCGTCAGATTCGGGCCGATTGAGGCGGAGTTACCGGTCGAGACGGCGGCGTGTTGGTGGCAGGCCGCGCATCCCTTCGCGAGAAAGAGCGCCTTGCCGTCCAGCGCCGGTATCGCGGTCGGCCCCGGTGCGGCGGTGCGCGCGGTTCCCGGAAACACGGTGACGACCGCGAGCGCCACGAGCGCCAGCGCCGCGAACGTGGCGAGCGTGAAACTCACAAACGCGCGATTGGGCATGTCTCCCTCCGTTCCGTCCCTGCCGATGGCCTCTGCTCCTATACAACGGCGCCTGCCGGATGGTTCCATCGCACCGGCGAGGGCGCCGCAGGTGCGGTTCTCTCGGTGACATGCCATAATCCGGTATGCGCTCGCGGGCGTGTGGAAGGGAACGGTGAATATGGCGCAATGGACGCAGCAACCCGATGAACCAGCAGCGCCGTCTGTCGTCGATGTGCGGGCGGGCGGCAGCGGCGGGCTCCCCAGCATGACGGGCGAGACGGAAGTCGCGGGCAAGCGGGATGTCGATCTCTATGTCCGCACCTACACGACGTTGCTGCGCTCCTCCGGTACGATCAAGCTGAAGACGCTCGTGCCCGTCCACATGGCGACGCACGCCAGCCTGCATTCCCTCGCCGCCACGCCGGAGATCGACATGGCCGCCTTCATGTACTCCGTGCAGCGGCTACCGGAGTGCATCGAGCGCGTCCATCACGTCGTCCTCGGGCAAACGGCGCGCATCTTCGCAGCGGGCGGCTACCCGCATGTCGAGGAGCAGTGGCAGCCCGTCACCTCCCCCGGTCGGCGGCGCAAGTGGTGGTTCAACGACGCGGAGACGCTCGCCGTCTTCATCGCCTCCGTCTCCGACCTCGACGACCTGATCCCGACGCTCGTCGCCTATCAGATCGAATGGAACAAACTGCATGCCATCCTCGAAGCCGCGCCGGATGCTCGCGCGGCGATTGAGCGGCTGGCATCCGGCGAAGCGGTCTCCCTACAGGAAGAGGAGGAGATCGCGGAGCTGTGCCGCACCGCGCTGGGGATCGAGGGGCGAGACTGGGGGCGGCTGCGCGGCGCGTGGGGGACGAGTTTCTGGCAGACACTCGCCACCGTCGCGGCGACCGAGAAGGGGATGTCCCTCCAGATGCTCGGCGGCACGCACACCGGCTACAGCCGCGTCACGCAGCGCTGGTGGGGGCCGGTCGGCGCGGCGCTCCACCACCACGGACTACAGGAGCGGCCCGTCTACTTCATCTCCTCCAACACGCACTCGGTCGTCAATGTCCTCTCCGGGGCGGCGCGGCGGCGGCGTGACGCGCTGATCGGCCATGTACAAGGGATCGCGCACCCGGAGTTGCTGCCCGAGTACGGCAAGATGGAGCGCGGCGAGGTGCGTGCCTCGTGGGATAACCTCCTCTACTTCGCGGCGCGGCTCTATTTCGCCGCCAACCCGCACGAGCGCGAGGAGCGCGCGCGGGAGGAGGAGGAGCGCGGCATCTGGAGCATCCCGAGCGAGGGCGCGCTCGATGTCGGCATCCAGATCATCGAGATCGACAAACTGCACCCGGACGACATCGATCCGCGCCTCCGGGAGGCGGGCGATCTGCGCGTCAGCGGTTCGGACGCGGTGATTATCAACATCAATTACCCGCTCGGCATGGCAGCGAACCACATCCTCACGCAGGTCGCCCTCAATACGGCGGCGCTCAAAGGTGTCTATGTGCTCGGCAAGGCGGCGACGCTGAATGGGCGCATCGGGGACGTGATGCTCTCCACCACCGTCTTCGACGAGCATACCGGCAACACCTACTGGCTGGACAACTGCTTCCGCTACGAACACCTCGCCCCGTTCCTCGTCTACGGCTCCGCGCTCGACAACCAGAAGGCGCTGACGACGCGCGGCACCTTCCTGCAGAACCAGGAGTACCTCGATCTCTATTACCGGGAGAACTACACCGTTGTGGAGATGGAGGCGGGGCCGTATCTCAACGCGCTCTACGAGGACACCTTCCCGACGCGCTACCCGAACAACGAGAACGTCAACTTCTCGCAGGTGCCGGTGGACTTCGGCCTGATCCATTACGCCTCAGACACGCCATACTCGCGGGCCTACACCCTCGGCGCGCGCGGTATGTCCTACTACGGCCTTGACAGCACCTACGCCTCCACCCTCGCCATCCTCCGCCGCGTCTTTGAGCGCGAGGGGATCATCGCCGTGCAATAAGGGTGTGGTTGTTACAGGCGTTCCCACTCGTCACGGGTTATGCCGATCAGTTTGAGTAACCGGGCGAGGCCACCGACACTGAGATCGCCCTCGTGTGGGTTGGGAATCGGTACGTTCTCTTCGCCGCGTTCCATGCGTTGGTGCTTGCCGCCCGGATATGGGCCGATGAAGCCGAGTTTCTTCAGAGTTGCGATAAGATCTCGCCGCTTGATTGGTCCATACGGCGGCATTAGACAGCCTGTGGGACGGAGATGGTGATGCCGTCGAGCGTGGGAATTGCGCTGTGGCGCGAGATAGCGAACACCAGCCAGTCTTCAACTTCGTCACGCAGTTCCCGTTTACATTCTTCCAGTGTTGGGGCGATGACCCAGGTAAATCTCAGTTCGGTGACCTGGCCCCACCAGTTGCCATCTTCCATCTGTTCGTATTCGGCCTGTTGCATCGCCTTCTCAACGTACTCGGTGAACACGGCTGCCTCCTTCATGCGGGTAGTATACGACGAAGGGCGGGTAACGGGGCCCGATTACGGAACGTCGGGCAGGCAATTGTCGTCTCTTTTGTGAGAGAATGTGCGTCTGCGTGCATGTGGGCAAACGTGTACGCGGGGAAGAGTTTGACACGGTAAGGTGGAAAGGGTCCATGCGACAACGACAGTTTCTGATGCATCTCGCACTGCTGCTCGCGCTCTTCCTCTGGGTGG
>JBPCMC010000133.1:0-6394 GCA_051002645.1 Thermomicrobiales bacterium | reverse complement strand
CCCACGAGGGGCGCTTGCAGGTCGAACTGGCGCAACTCGAATACCGCATGAACCGCTTCACGCGCATGTGGACGCATCTTTCGCGCCAGACGATGGGCGGCGTCGGCTTGCGCGGCCCTGGTGAAACGCAGTTGGAATTGGACCGCCGCCGCGCGCAGGAACGCGTGCTGCTGCTCAAGGAGGAACTGGCCGAGGTGCATGGGCACCGCGAGCAGTACCGCCAGCGACGGCGCAAGGAGGGGATTCCAATCATCGCGCTCGTCGGCTACACGAACGCGGGCAAATCAACGCTCTTGAACCGGTTGACGGACGCTTCCGTGTTGGCGGAAAACAAACTCTTCGCCACCCTTGACCCGACCACACGCAAGATCGTGCTGCCGAGCGGACGCGACGCCCTCCTGACCGACACAGTCGGTTTCATCAACCACCTGCCGACGCAACTGGTCGCCGCCTTCCGCGCGACACTCGAAGAGATCAGCGAGGCGGACGTGCTCATTCACGTCGTCGACCTGACGCACCCGAACGCCGAGGAGCAGGCGGCCACCGTGCGCAAGGTGCTCGCGGAACTCAACGTCAGTGACAAGCCGACGGTCATCGCGCTCAATAAGATCGACGAACTCGGTGGCGAAGTGCCCGATGACATCCGTGCCTCGCTCGAACTGCCGGAAGCATACGTGCCCGTCTCCGCGCTGACCGGGCAGGGGTTAGATGAACTCCTCGTCCGTGTCGAGGCGTCACTGACCGATCAGATGGCGCAGATGACCGTCTGCATTCCCTACGACCATTCGGCGCTCGTCGATCGCTTCCACCGGCATGGCCGCGTCGCCTCGGTGGAGTACGGCGAGCAGGGCGTCACCGTCATCGGACGTGTCCCGCAGCGGGACGCGGCGTGGCTCGCACCGTACCGGATCGGTTAGTCTCGCCGCTCCCGCACACCCCGTCCATCGGCTATACTCGCTGCCGTGTTGGCGAACGACCTCCGGAAAGGGCGTGGTGGGGATGGCAAGTAACGACGCGGCGGGCACGCGGCTCAATGAATTGATCCAACAACTCCGGGACGTGGACGGCAGCGATCTCGCTGCCGGCGTCGGCAGCGACGGCCTGATGCTGGCGTGGAGCGCCGCCGAGGGGAGCGATGCCGAGGCGGTCGGCGCCGTCTCCGCCAGCGGGCTCCTCGTCGGGGAAGCGCTCGGTCGGGAGCTCGAACGCGGCGGTATCACGCAGACGACGCTGGAGTACGAGCAGGGCCTCGTCCTCCTCACACCGCTCGATCCCGATGTTGCCCTACTTATCCTCGCCCGCCCGGACGCGAACCTCGGGCGGTTGCGCTTGCTCACCCGGCGGGCGCGCGGCGAACTGCTCCGGGCGGTGAGCGCGTATGTGCTCTGGCCGGGCACGGGCGGCGAGGATGTCGCCGCATCGCCGGAACACCACGATGAGCAGGAAACCGAACAGTATGAGTTCCCCGCGCAGCCTCATGAGCAATGAGAGCGCCTACGTGCGGTCGGGCGTCAATATCGACGCCAAATCGCACGCGCTCGCCTCGCTCGGCGCGCGCATCCGTGCCACGCACGGGCCCAACGTGCTCGCCGATGTCGGGCATTTCGGCGGCATCTACGCGCTGCCCGGCGCGAGCAACACGGCGCTTGTCGCCTCCGTTGACGGCGTCGGGACGAAACTAAAGCTCGCCATCGCCGTCGGCACGCCCCAGGCGCACGCGGGCATTGGCCGGGACATCGTCCATCATTGCGTGAACGACATTCTCTGCTGCGGCGCACGCCCGATCTTCTTCCTCGATTACCTCGCCCTCGGCATCAGTGATCCTGACCTGATCGCGGCGGTCGTCGGCGGCGTCGCGGACGCTTGCGCGGCGCACGATATGGCCCTCCTCGGCGGCGAAACAGCGGAGTTGCCCGGCATCTACGCGGCGGGAGATTACGACCTCGCGGGATGCATCGTCGGCAGCGTCGCGCGCGATCGTATCCTCGATCGCAGCGCCGTCCAGATGGGCGATGTGCTGCTTGGATTGCCGTCCGCCGGATTGCACACCAATGGATTCTCCCTCGCGCGCCGCGCGTTCGGGCTCGACGGTTCCTCCGAAACAGTGCGCGCGCGTCTCGCGAGCGTGCCGCATGGATGTGACAAGCCGCTCGGCGATCTTCTGATGGCGGAGCATCGTTCCTATGCCCGCGCGCTCTTACCCGTCATTGATGCAGGCCTCGTCCATGCCTGCGCACACTTCACCGGCGGCGGACTTGTCGACAACGTCCCGCGCGTGCTACCAAACGACCTCGCCGCGCACTTCGATCCGCGTCAATGGCTCATGCCGCCGATCTTTACGGCGATTCAGACCGCCGCGCACGTCGCGGACGCAGAGATGTACCGCGTCTTCAATATGGGCATCGGCATGGTCGTGGTCGTGTCGCCGGAACATCTGGCCGAGGTGCGGTCGCTGATGCCAGAGGCGAGCATCGTTGGTGAAATCATCCTGCGTGGCGACGGTGGCGCGGTGCGGATTGACGGCGTGATCGCCTAATCAGGCCGTGCGCGGAATAGCGCAAGTGTCCCGTCGCTCCAAACCGGGCTTGTGGCGTCATCTCCCGCTGACATGGGTTCATTGAGCGCGACTACGTTGAATTGACACCGCTCGCCCTCTTTCAATGGGACAGGCTCACTCGTCCAACCCGTCTTGAGATTGCCGCGTACCGTTCGGTCGCGCAGGAGATGGGCGAGCACGGCGCGGCCTGCATATGTCGGGTCGTTTGCCGGCACGCTACCGATACATACCAACGACGATGGCGAGAGTGCATCCAACAATGGGCCGAACCGGGCGTGCGGCGACGCCACACGATAGACGTATGCGTTGAGTAATGTTGCGGCGGGCGTCAGGTCGTCGCCAAAGGCTGCGATGCGCTCGGCGACAAGGTCCCAATCTTCTGGCGCAATGACTGAGCGATCGAACACGAGCAGATCGACCCCCACCGCTTCCAGCGCGCTGACGCTCGTCGGCGACGGGAACTGATCGAGCAACCCAAACAGGGCGCGGGTCGCCGGGGGCATGATTTCCGCATCGCCATTGATGAATCGGTGGCGATTCGTCGTTGCCAGCGCCATCGTCACGGGCGCACGGAGGTCGGGCAAGACCGCGACAACGCTGGGTGGTTGCTCCCGCAGCCACGCAACGAGCGACGATGGCCCGCCCTCCAGTTGCGGCACGCGGTCGGTGTGCAGCGGCGTGACTGCGTACTCGCTGCAAAGCGCGGCACAGACGGCGATTGCGGCCAGCGATGATACCCAGCGGTGGACGCGGTTCAGGCGCATCAGCGCGGCGAGGCGCTGCCAGCCGATTGCCGCGAGTAGCGCAATTCCGAGCATCGCGATTGGCGCGGCTCGTATCGGCGCGCGCAATGCATCGCCGCCGGGCACGAGGCGGTAGAGGAGGAGATAGGGCAACGGGAAGTGTCGGGCGTCGTGCCGCGCGAGATGGAGATACGGGCCGAGCGTCAGGACAAAGCCGATACACGCGAGCCCAAGGGCATACCAGCGGAGACGACCGCGTTTGCCCACCACGATTGCCATGACCGCAAGAGCAACCCCGAGCGCGCCGGGGAAGAGATACATCTCCGTCGACCACGTCCATGCGTGCGCGCGCACAAGCCCGCCGTAGATGATGTTGTGTGGCGTCGCCGCCAGCCACGTCTGCGGGCGCGCCGACCAATATTCGACCTCCGCAAGTGGTCTCGCAAATGTCTCGGTCATCGCGACCGCCCAGAATGGGATGATGAAGGGGATGAGCGCCACGAACGCCACCACGAGCGATGCAGCAATTCGCAGCAACGCGCCCCGCGACAGCAACCGGCGACGTGCGAGGCCGATATATCCCACGTACAGGAGAATAATCGCGGCGGACCAATAGGCGTAGTAGCCGGCCGAGAGGGCCTGCACATCGATGGCGATTGCGAGCAACGCCGCGTCGCGCCAACGTCGGGAACGCAGCGTGCGGTCAAGGCAGAGAATGATGAGCGGCAACCACTGCACCGCGAGCAGCCCCGCGTGATCCAATTGGGCGAGGTGATAAGGAGCGAGCGTGAAGATGATTCCGGCGATGATCCCCGCCGCGCGATGGCGGAGGAAATGCCACACCAGGCAGTACATCGTGAACCCGGAGAGGGCGAGCGTGAGCAAGAGGGTGAGGTTGTAGGCGACGAGAGCGTTCCGGGTCAGTACGTAAAGCGGCCCGGCGATCAATGAATCACCGAGCGTCAGTTCGTCACGCGCGAGGACGTTGGACGCCGGGTAGAGGACATTCGTCTGCCAGAAGGGGGCGTCGCGCTGCATCAGCCCTTGCGCCGGCCAGACGAGACGCCACGCGGTCGTTAGTGGATCGCCGGGGCTGGTAATGTGATCCGCCAATTGCCACGGCAGCGGTCGGAGCCATATCGTCGCCAGGAGAACGAAGAGCGCGAAAATAGCTCCATGCATGACGATGGGCTTTCGCGACCGGACACGCCATATGAGGCGCGGGCGAAGCGTTCGTTCCGGAGCGGCTGCGGTAATCATTGCGTCAGTATACTGGTTTGACGCGGTGTACTGAAACCGTTGCCGCGCCACCGCGATATGTGTATAGTCCATCGTGGTCAGTGATGACTGTGCGCGGCGGCGACTGGCGAAGAAACGTGGGCGACCACGGGGGAGCCGCAGTGCAGGGAGGAAGGCCGTTCGCCTGGGCCGCGTCATCCGTTTGATGCGCGGCGTTGCACGATTTTTAGCGATCCGCCGCCCCGCATTTCAAACGGATGACGTCGTTCTCCACGGGAGCGAGGGTGACGATGCGGGCAATTCTCAGTGTTTACGACAAGACGGGCATGGTGGAGTTCGCGCAAGGTCTCGCTGGTCTCGGGTGGGAGATCGTCTCCACCGGGAACACCGAGCGGGCGCTGGCGGAGGCGGGCGTGCCGGTCACCGGCATTGCCGCTGTGACGGACTTTCCGGAAATCCTCGGCGGGCGCGTGAAGACACTCCATCCCGCCGTGCATGGCGGTATCCTCGCGCGCCGGGACAATGCCGACGATGTTGAGACGCTGGCCCGCCACGGCATTACGGCAGTAGATATGGTCGTCTCGAATCTCTATCCCTTCGTGCAGACGGTCGCCGACCCCGCCGTGCCGCGCGCGGAAGCCCTCGAAAAGATCGACATCGGTGGCCCGACGCTGGTGCGCGCCGCTGCGAAGAACTACCCGTCGGTGCTCGTCGTGACCGAGCCTGCCGACTACCCGCGCATCTTGGGCCTGGTGCGCGCGGGTACGGTGCCGACCGACGAGCGGCGCGCGCTGGCTGCGAAGGCGTTCGCGCATGTCGCCTCCTACGACACGACCATCGCGTCATACCTGCGCGGACGTGACGGCGCGAGCGATGCCGCTTTCCCGGCCGAATTTAGCGTCGCGGGGGCAATGCACCAGGCGATGCGCTACGGCGAGAACCCGCACCAGTCCGCCGCGCTCTACCGTGCCCACGAACCGGGGCGTGCGGCACGCGGCCTGCTCGGCGCGACGCAACTGGCGGGCAAAGAACTCTCCTACAACAACATCCTCGACGCGGACGCGGCGTGGACGGCGGCGTGCGACTTCCTTGCGTGGCAGACGCCGGTCTGTGTGATCGTCAAGCACAATATCCCCTGCGGCATCGCCCTTGACGCGGACCCGGAGGCGGCTTTCCGACGCGCCTACGCCTCCGACCCACTCTCCGCATTCGGCGGCGTGATTGCCCTCACCGTGCCCGCGACTGCCGCCGTTGCGGAGGCGATTGCCGAACTCTTCGTCGAGGTCGTTCTCGCGCCCTCGTTCGATGAGGCGGCGCGGGCGGCTTTTGCCCGGCGCAAGAATGTCCGCCTGCTCGCGATGGGCGCGCCCGCGCCCGCGCCCGATGGATGGGAAGTACGCTCCGTGCAAGGCGGGTTCCTGCTCCAAACACAGGATGCCGTCGTCGATGACCCGCAGACGTGGACTGTTGTCTCGCAGCGTGCGCCGACCAACGCGGAACTGCGCGATCTCCGCGTCGCGTGGCGCGCCGCCCGCCATGTCAAGTCGAACAGCATCGTTCTCGTCAAGGATGGCGCGACCGTCGGCATCGGTGGCGGTCAACCGAGCCGGATCGACGCGGCGAAGATCGCCATCGCGAAGGCGGCCGACCGGGCACAGGGCAGCGTGATGGCGTCGGACGCCTACTTCCCCTTCGCCGATACGGTTGAACTCTGTGTCGCCGCCGGTGTGACCGCCATTGCCCATCCGGGCGGGTCAATACGGGACGCCGAGAGCGTCGCGGCGGCAGACACGGCGGACGCAGCGATGGTCGTTACTGGGCGGCGGCACTTCCGCCATTGAGCAGGGGGTTTCCC